>DDAT01000002.1:0-127326 GCA_002332985.1 Acinetobacter lwoffii
TGAAGAGCCTCCATCACGTACCACCCACATGGTGAGCAACGTGATCGTAGAGCCAACTGAAGTTGAAGGCGAATACGACGTGTACGTAACCTATTTGCTATATCGTACGCAAAAAGAGAAAGACATTGTCATTTACTGCGGTAAACGTCATGACAAGATCCGTAAAGTTGAAGGCGGCCTCGGCTTCCAGATCTTCAACCGTAAGATCACGCTTGATCAAGCGACATATAGCTCACATAACCTGAGTGTATTCTTCTAATGAATAAGATTTTTGTTTGCCAAGTTGACGAATTAGACGAAGGCGAAGCGTTAAAAGTAGATTGTGGCGTAAACGGTATCGAAGCGCTGGCTGTATTTAACAATGGCGGTGAATTCTTCGCTATGAACGATAAATGCAGTCATGGTAATGCTTCTATGTCTGAAGGTTATCTGGAAGATGATGGTACGGTTGAATGCCCACTGCATTCAGCACGTTTCTGCTTGAAAACAGGTGAAGCTTTATGTCTACCTGCAACTGATCCAATCAAGACTTTCCCTGTGATTGTTGAAGATGGTCAATTGTTCGTAGAGATGGCAGGAGAGTAAACATGGGTTGGCTACAAGGCGAAGTTGCACTTATTACCGGGGGCGGTTCAGGCTTAGGCTGGGCTTTGGTTGAACGTTTTCTTGAAGAAGGGGCACAAGTTGCGGTTCTTCAGCGTTCAAAAGCTAAAGTAGATGCATTAAATGAACACTTCGGTGGAAAAGTTCTTGCGATCGAAGGTGATGTAGCCAGCTATGCAGATAACGTTCGTGCAGTTCAAGCAACTGTGGAACGTTTCGGTAAGCTTGACTGTTTCGTGGGGAATGCCGGTATCTGGGATCACTATGCCGATATCGTCAATACCTCTGGTGAGCAGCTGGAGAAAGCCTTTGACGAGATTATGGGGATTAATACCAAATCTCTGATCCTTGGGGCGAAGGCTGCACTGGATGCATTGATCGCTTCTGAAGGTTCTATCATATTTACTTTGTCTAATTCGGCACTGTACTCCGCTGGCGGAGGCCCTGTATATACTGCATCTAAGCATGCGGGTGTCGGGATTATGAAAGAACTGGCTTACGAGCTTGCGCCTAAAGTACGAGTGAACGCTGTTGCACCGTCAGGTATGAATGTGAATATCAAAGGTGCGGCATCGCTGGGTCAGGAAAATGTGGGCCTGCTCGATGCGCGTGATCCTGAGAAAATTGCACGTGGTATGCCACTGAATTTCTTGCCTGAACCGGAAGATATGACCGGTTCATACGTACTCTTGGCATCTCGTCAAAATAACCGTCCTTTGACTGGTGTTCTGATCAATGCAGAATGCGGTCTGGGTATTCGTGGCCTACGTCAGCCACGTGCAGGTTTCTTTGACGAATAAACATCTAGTCTCATTCAAATGGACTTACCGGCAGCCTCTTCTCTCAGGGCTGCTTTCCTTCTAGGAGTCTCTCATGGCCGTTAAACTTATTTGTGCATCGCACAGTCCTTTAATGGAATTTGCTTCACCTCAAGATCAATCAAAAAAGCAAAAAGTTCGTGCTGCTTTTGAAAAACTCTCTGCTGAAGTAAAAGCTTACGACCCAACCCTGATCATCACTTTTGGTCCAGATCATTTTAATGGTTTCTTCTATGACCTGATGCCAAGTTTCTGCGTGGGTATTCGTGCCAAAGCTGCAGGTGACTGGGATTATGGCAAGGACAATGACCATATTGATGTACCTGAAGACAAGGCATTAGATCTGGTTCGACGTGTACTGGATGAAGGCGTAGATGTTGCCTACTCATACCGTATGCAGGCGGATCATGGCGTGACTCAGCCCTTACATTTCCTGTGTGAAGGCAAACTTGATCGTTATCCAACGATTCCAATTTTTATTAATGGCGCTGCAGCACCGATGCCAACCACCAAACGTACTATTGCTTTGGGCCGTGCTGTGGGTCAATACATCAAGTCTTTAAACCTTGAAAACGAGCGTGTGCTTGTTTTAGGTACCGGTGGTCTGTCACATGATCCACCTACACCGCAAATGGGTGCTGTACCACCAGAAGTGGAAGAGTTCCTGATTGCAGGTCGTTATCCAACGCCTGAAGCACGTCATGCACGTCAATCCAAAATTATTGCAGTGGGTCAAAAGCTGGCAGCAGGGGATACGTCAGTTGCCGTGCCTTTGAATGCTGAATGGGATATTGCCCTGCTGGAAACCTTTAAGAATGCTGATTTTGCAACATTAGAAGCGATGACTGAAGCTGAAATTCGTGTTGAAGGTGGTCGTGGCGGTCAGGAAGTCCGTTCCTGGATGGCTGCCTTCGCTGCCTTAAGCGAAATGGGTGAGTATAAAATGACCACGCATTGCTATGAAGACATCAGCGAATGGATTGCCGGCTTTGGTATCGTATCTGCAGAGTTAAAAGGTTAAGAAAATGAGCAACGTAAACAACATCGTGATCGTGGGTGCTGGCCAGGCAGGTGCGAGCGCAATTTTAGAACTTCGTGGCAACAAGTATGAAGGCAAAATTACCTTAATTGGTGATGAAAGCCATCTTCCTTATGAGCGCCCACCATTGTCTAAAGATGTGATTCTAAAACCTGAAGAGACAAAGATCGAAATCCTGTCAGAACAGAAACTGGCAGATTTAGGCGTAGAAACGATTCGCGGCAATGGCGTAGCGAAAATTAATGCCGAAGCGAAAACGGTTGAACTCCTGAACGGTGATGTTGTTGCTTACGACAAGCTCTTGCTTGCAACAGGTGGTGCCGCGCGCCGTTTGCCTAATTTCGATGCCTTGGGCAAACACGTCTATACCCTGCGTAACTTGGAAGATTCACAGGCACTGGTGCCTGTACTTCAAGCCGGTCGCCGTATCATCCTGATCGGTGGTGGCGTGATTGGTCTTGAGTTGGCATCATCTGCACGTTACAAAGACTGTCAGGTGACTGTGATCGAAATGGGTCCGATGGTTATGGGTCGTTGTTCACCACAAATCCTGAGCGAATTCCTGCTAGAGCAGCATCGTCAAAACCAGGTCGATGTGCGTCTTGAAACCAAGATTACAGATTGCCGTTTAGATGGTGAAGAAGTCGTGGTAACGCTGGAAGGCGGTGAAGAACTGCGTGCTGATGCTGTAGTTTACGGAATCGGAATCGTGCCAAATGCACAGCTTGCGCTAGATGTAGGTCTGGATGTTGATGTTGCGATCAAAGTGAATGAACACTGCCAAACCTCGAATGCTGATATTTATGCAGCGGGCGATGTTGCGACCCAGTTACGTGACTGTGGCAATCACCGCCGCGTTGAAACTTGGGAAAATGCCAACCTTCAGGCAGGCATCTTCGCGCGTCACGTGATGGGTGTGGAACATCCGAAAGCCAATCCGGCCTGGTTTTGGACGGATCAGCTGAATATCAACTTCCAGTTTGTCGGCGATATGGCCGCAGCTGAATGGCATATCCGTGGTGAAATGGATGCAGCCAAAGGTGCAGACAATTCATTTGTGATGTACGGTGTGACCGACGGTCAAATCGTTGCCGGCATTACCGTGAATGCAGCCAAAGAAATGCGTCATTTGAAAAAAATGATCAGCAAAAATACGGCATTTGATTTTGAAAAACACTTGGATATCGCGCAAGACTTACGCAAAATTACTTAAGTTGTATTGAGATATTTTTGGACAGACCTATGTTTTGCATAGGTCTGTTTTTTATGCACGAAACTTGATGAATTTATCAAAAATTAAAACTTCATCTCAGCATGAATTCGCTATACGCTATTTTTGAAGTTGCTGATCCAGAACTTCTTGGCCTCGTTTAGGAGACTTATGAGTTCTTCATCATCATTGCCGGTCACGGCAAGTATTTACGCTTTATTGGTACTGATCTGGGCAGCAACGCCACTGGCGATTGTCTGGAGCGTGGCCGAGATTCACCCGATGTGGGTGCTGATCATTCGCTATTTCGGTGCCTCGGTTATTGCGCTGTTCCTGCTGAAGATTATGCGCGACCCGCTGCCTTTTGACCGCACTTCAATGAAAAGCTATCTGGCAGGCAGTTTAAATTTAATTGGCGCGCAGCTGTTTATTTATCTGGCGGCCAATTATCTGACCTCAGGGTTGATGGCACTGATTTTTGGTTTTTCACCGCTGATCGCCGGTTTAATCGGTCATGTGATTTTAAAAACTCATAAGCTGATCTGGCTGCAATGGCTCGGTATGGCAGTGGCCGTCGCCGGTTTGTGTTTTGTTTTTGCCGACTCGGCAGACAGCAAGATTAACCCCTGGGGTGTGGTGCTGATGCTGATCAGTATGGTGTCTTACATCAGCTCGATCTTCTGGGTTAAACAGATTAGTGCACCCTTGAGTCCGATGTCGCAAGCGACGGGGTCATTGCTGGTCTCTGCAGCGGGTTCACTCATTTTAGTGCCGTTTATCTGGCAACATATGCCGACTCAGTTGCCTAGCACACAGGCAATGATCGGTTTCGTATTTACCATGATCATGTCCTCGATTGTGGCAATGCTGTGCTATTTCTGGCTGATTCGCCGTCTAAATGCTTCGACCGTCTCATTGAGTAATGTGATGACGCCAGTGATTGCCTTGGTGCTGGGAGCAACCTTAAATCATGAAATTATCAGCAGCCATGCTTTTGCAGGAATTGCCGTAGTGATGTTCGGGATCATCATGTATTTCTGGAAAGAGTGGCGCGAGCAGTATTTTTCCAAGCATTAAAACTGTAAAAATCAAAAGGGCGAAAGCTCTTTTATTATTTGAGTGGAGAGTAAAGTGATTCAACAACGTGAGAGATCACGACTAAGCAACAATTTGTAAAACAACTTTCAAAAATAAATGATTAAGATTTTGATACATAAATCATTCAAGCTTGCACAAGCTTATTTAGGACAGTGTCAGGATGTCTGAATCCAATAAAATTGTAGTTTATGCAGCTCTGTTTGGTAATCTGGCGATTGCGCTGGTTAAATTTGTTGCGTCCTATATAACCAATAGCTCTGCCATGTTCAGTGAAGCAATTCATTCTGTAGTAGATACCTTGAATGAAATTTTACTGCTGTATGGGATGAAAAAATCAGAAAAACCTGCAAATGCCAAACATCCTTTTGGTTATGGGCGTGAACTGTATTTTTGGGCTTTTATTGTGGCACTGATGGTTTTTGCCCTAGGTGCAATTGTGTCCATCTATCAGGGGATACAGCATATTCTTCAGCCTGAAGTCATGCAGGATCCATTGATCAATTATATTGTGCTGGGTCTGGCGATTCTTTTTGAAGGATTTTCATGGTCAGTGGCTTTAAAAACCTTTCGTAAACAAAAGGGAAATCTGGGGTATTTTGAAGCATTTCGACACAGTAAAGATCCAACGACCTTTACCGTGTTATTTGAAGATACTGCCGCCCTGGTCGGCTTGGTAATTGCTCTGGTCGGTATTTTTCTCGCACATCAACTGAATATTCCTGAATTGGACGGTGCTGCATCGATTTTAATTGGTATCGTGCTGGCAGTATCTGCCTGGTTTCTGGCACGTGAAACCAAAGGTTTGTTACTGGGTGAAACGGCAGATCCAAAACTGCGTGAAAATGTATTAAACATTGCTCAACAGGATGCGGCAGTTTTCAGTGCCAATGGGGTATTGACTGAGCAGATGGGCGCTCAGCAAGTCATTGCATCATTGAGTCTGGAATTTAAAGATGATTTAACTTCTGATGAAATTGAAGCCTGCGTCAATCGGATCGAAGCGCAGATTAAACAGCTACACCCGGAAATTATTGCTTTATTTGTGAAGCCGCAAACCAAGGCCGTATGGCTGGAACGAACTCAAGGTCGTGTATAAAGATCTAAAAAACGCTTGAGGTTGGTATTTTGATCTCAACTTGCCTTTCTCGCACAATTGATGTGATGATACTGAGGTATGGCGAATTTCATCATAAAATCATCAATGGGCAGACATGCTTTTGTCAGCATGGGCTTATAAATATTGAGTATCATTTTGTATTTTTAGACAGAAGGGCGCGAGCGATATTTTTCTAGATAATCCAAGGCTTCAGCCAGCCATAAGGTCGATGAAATTCCATTTTTTTGCTAAAAATAACAAAAACATACATGATTTTCTGTGACGGATTTCATACTATGTTGTAGTGTGCCTGTTTTTAGTTTGTATGCTCATTAAAAGATGCACCGCTTGACCATTTCAAGAGGTTGTTGTCTTGCATATAGCGAATAATAAATAGTGGATGTTTATGCAAGATCTTCTCAAAACTAAAAAATTCCAGTTAATCACGGAATCCAGTTGGAAACATCTCTGGTCTAAGCCAGTGTTTGAGTATCTGCATTCAGATCATTTCGACGGAAAACAGTTTCGTAATCTTGAGCATGCTTCTCTATCGCGCGGTCGCTTTGATTTATACAAATGGCTCATTACCCGAAAATCCAAGACCTGGAATGTCAATCTTGACGAAGAGCGTGCCGAGTTTTTTTCTCGTCCGCGCGCATTGCCACAGCAGCGTCCAGATGCAGCTCTGGATGACTGGCAAGTCTGGTTTATTGGTCACGCCACCACATTAATTCAGATCGGCCCCTATAACTTCCTGACTGATCCGGTTTGGGCTGAATATGCCAGTCCATCGGCTTCCACAGGGCCGCAGCGGGTCATTCCGGCTGGCATTGCTCTGGATGAGTTACCCCAGATTGATGCTGTACTACTTAGCCATAACCATTATGATCATATGGATCTGGCCAGTCTGGAATGGCTGTACAACACTTTTGAGATGCCGATTTATACCGGTCTGGGTAATGCCTGGTATTTGCCAGAACATTATACCGTGCATGAAATGGACTGGTGGGAAAGTGCCTTTTTTGAAGAGATCCGGATTGTCTATACGCCGGCTCAACATGCCTCAGGGCGCGGCATGCGCGATCAGAACTGTGCACTTTGGGGAGGATTTTCTTTATTACATGGCAAGGAACATTGTTTTTTTGCCGGAGATAGTGGCTACGCCTCACATTTTAAAGAAATTCGTAAACGTCTGGGTGCACCGCGAATTGCCTTACTCCCGATAGGAGCGTATGAACCGCGTGAACTGATGCGCGCGATCCATATGAATCCGGAAGATGCCTTTCATGCCCATCATGACTTGCAGGCCAAATGTTCACTGGCGATTCATTACCGTACTTTTCAGCTCACGGATGAAGACCGGGATGCGCCGGAACATGAGTTGCATGAGATCATCAAGCATTCTTCCAAGTTGATTAATCCGTTTTATTGCATACGTGAAGGCAAACGAATTATTGTTTAAATATTTTACTCTGTTCCTGTTGGATGAGTTGAATGGCCACTACAGAAAGCATCAGCATGGCGGTATTCATCACCACAGGATTGAATGCTGCAGTAAGTTGCAACGGGGCTGTGAATGCAATCAGCAGTAGTAATCCAGCAAGTCCGATAATATTCAACCCATGCAAGAGTATGGACCGGTTCCATTTCAGAAAGCATAAGCCAAATAGCATTTCACATCCTCCGGAAAGTCCAACCAAGACTTTGGCCAGTGCCAGCTCAAAACCCATATTTTGCCAAATGCTAATTTCAGCGGGTGATTGGAACAGAATTTTTGGAATGAGTCCCTGATAGAGCCATAGTATGACCAAAGTCAACTGGATGGTACGAAGTGATTGTATGAATACAGGTTTAGGAGTCACGGATAGCTTCTTCCAGAAAGTGGCGTTTATTTTCGCTGGATGGAATCAGGCAATACTCGGTTTTGCCAAATAACCTGTAACGATTTAAAGCGACCACACGATACAGAAAATCCCGGATAAAACGCGGAACCAAATAACCTGCGCTCATTAAATTAAAGGGAAAACCGAGATGTTGCAGCACCTTCAGCAAGGCAGTCGATTCCGTATAGAGTGTACCATCTTGAATGACGAGCATCGTGGTGTAATGTTCGGTTGGCATCTGATAATGTTCGAGCAGTGCCGTACCTAAAGGCGATTGGGCGGAAACCAGTTTAAACTGTATCTTCTTATCGTATTGAATCAAAAACCGTGCCCAGCCATTGCAGATCCCGCAAACAGCATCAAATAAAACGATGTCGTGTTGTTGAATGATGTCTTCAATATTCGGATGCATTGTTGTAGTTCTTTTTGTGCCAGCTTGCTTCTATACTGCTTGATGCCGCAATAAAAAACCACCCGAAGGTGGTTTTTGTACATGTCTAAACTGGCTTAGAGAAAGCTAGGCAAACCTTTGGCTGGATCGGTTTCACGAGCAGCTTGGGCATCTGCTACAGTCATACCTAGGACCTTAGCAACGCCTTGCCCATAAGCTGGATCGCAAGCATAACAGTTGCGGATGTGACGGTATTTGATGAAATCTAGCGCATCACCCATTGCTCCGGCCGTGTTATTAAACAGTGCCTGTTTCTGCTGATCATTCATCAGGTTGAACAGGGCACGGGGCTGACTGAAGTAGTCATTGTCATCTTCGCGGAAGTCCCAGAAATCGGCATCACCGGTGATTTTCAGTGGCGGTTCTCTGAATTCCGGTTGTTCCTGCCACTGGCTAAAACTGTTCGGCTCGTAATGTGGCAATGAACCATAGTTGCCATCCATACGGCCCTGACCATCACGGCGATTCGAATGTACAGGACAGCGTGCAGCATTGACCGGAACCTGTGAATGATTCACGCCAACACGGTAACGCGCTGCATCAGCATAGTTCACTAAACGTGCCTGTAACATACGGTCCGGTGAGTAGCTGATACCCGGTACAAGATTGCTTGGTGCAAAGGCTGCTTGTTCTACATCCTGGAAATAGTTTTCCGGATTGCGGTTCAGTTCAAATTCACCGACTTCAATCAGTGGATAATCACCTTTCGGCCAGACTTTGGTCAGGTCAAATGGATGATAAGGCACTGTTTCAGCTTCCAGTTCCGGCATGATCTGAACGTACATTTTCCATTTTGGATACTCACCACGCTCAATGGCATCAAATAGGTCAGTCTGACTACTTTCACGATCTTTAGCAATCAAATCTGCAGCTTCAGC
The DNA here is from genome assembly GCA_002332985.1 of Acinetobacter lwoffii. Lineage (GTDB taxonomy): Bacteria > Pseudomonadota > Gammaproteobacteria > Pseudomonadales > Moraxellaceae > Acinetobacter > Acinetobacter lwoffii_N. The sequence continues at coordinate 9,077 of DDAT01000002.1, forward strand.
ATCGGTCAGGTTTTGAATACCTTGCTGGGTACGCATATGAAATTTCACCCAGAAGCGTTCATTCTGGGAATTGATAAAACTAAAGGTATGGCTGCCAAAACCATGCATATGACGGTAACCAGTCGGGATCCCTCGATCCGACATAACAATAGTCACTTGATGCAGAGCTTCAGGCAAGAGTGTCCAGAAATCCCAGTTATTGGTGGCACTGCGCTTGTTGGTTTTCGGGTCACGTTTGACTGCTTTATTCAGGTCAGGGAACTTGCGGGCATCCCGCAGGAAAAACACCGGGGTGTTATTGCCGACCAGATCCCAGTTGCCTTCTTCAGTATAGAATTTTAAGGCAAAACCGCGAATATCGCGTTCCGCATCGGCCGCACCACGTTCACCCGCCACTGTTGAGAAACGGGCAAACATTTCGGTTTTTTTGCCGACTTCAGAGAAAATTTTAGCGCGGCTATATTGGGTAATATCATTGGTCACGGTAAAGGTACCAAAAGCACCTGAACCTTTGGCATGCATACGACGCTCTGGAATCACTTCGCGGACAAAGTTGGCCAGTTTTTCATTCAGCCATAAATCCTGGGCAAGTAAAGGTCCACGCGCACCTGCCGTCATACTGTTCTGGTTGTCGACCACAGGGGCACCAGCTTCAGTGGTCAGGTGGGTGACAGGGCATTTTTTAAAATCTTGGCTCATCTTTCCTCTCCAAGTTTTGAATATCTTATGTCGTTTACCTAGTATTCATAAAATATTGAGATATATGCTAATCAGATCAGGTTTCGCTATATTTACAATATCTTTAAATAAAGGGTGTTACAGCACAAAACGGAATTCAGGGTATAATTGAGTGAGCTCACTCAAAAAATATTTTTAAATTTAATAAAGTTTAAAATGTTGAAAATTAAATGGTTACTCTTAAAAAGTAACGGGTTTTCCACTCTGTGACAATATCAAATTCTATATATTTTGAATAACTCGAATAATGAATGGGATTAAACGAAAATAACAATATCTAAGTCGATAATATGTTTTTATCAAAGGATAAAAATAATAAGTGAATAGTATTGTTTAAAATAAATTTTATAACTGATTTATTTTAAAAGTTTTTTTAATCGAGTTTTGTTGGGCTGAAGAAACCCATAAAAATAATGAATGAAATAAGGGTGTTTTCTGGCTATAACTCCCATTTTTGCATATAGAAAATCTTGGCTAAATGGGCTTTATTTTTGAAAAAGCATTGGCAAATATGCTTGAAAATTAGTCAGTCGGCCCTATAATTATCTCACTCCTTCCTCCAAATTATATAGAGAGCAAGATGGCCAAGAAAAAAACAGCCGAGCAGGTAGTAATCCACAATTTTGTGGCAAAACACATGCATGAAGTCAACAAAAGCCAGGTTTTTGTAGATCGAAAGAAAAATTCAAAACGTGGCTACAACAAGCACAGACAAGGGCGATATTCCATGGAAGATCGCCCTTTTTTAATGGCCGCTTAAGGTCTGTAAGGTGGCTGGGGACGACGTGGGGGCTGCTTAGGATTAGTTTTAACTGGAGAGAGCGGGGCGACAGGTCGGTTGTTACGAGTTTGCGAATATTGATTTGGATACCGGGATGATGTTGTCGATTCATCCGCGATTAAGTCATTAAAGAATTTATTGAGTTTGCTTTGCACTGGTGCTTTGTGGTGAGGGGAATGAGGCTGTGGTCTGGCCTGCTGAAAACTGGCAAATTGACCTTTTTGTTGGTGATAGAGTCTGGCAGCAATGACGGAGGGGTCATCTCTGCCTAAACGCCGCCGTTGCGATGCCGAAATTTCAATGCCCAATAATGGAGTCATTTTAGGCCGATCGGCATAGCTCATTGCTCGATTGCTGGCAGGGCGTATATAAGATGAACCGGAATTATGAGCTTCTTTGCGGGCAGCCAAGGCCGGTGCAAGAATGACCACATAGAACACCGCAACAATCATGAACAGGATGACCAGAAATTCCATAACCACCTCTACCACTGTCGAGGGACTGGAAAAAGTCCCGTATTAGGCACTCACCATACGTGATGCAGATTTCACCATATCCCCTAAACCATGGGTTCTGAAATAATATTCTAACCAGCTTTTTACCATGAGCGGATTGTCCATTTTTAACACATGTGCCAGCAATTCTTGTGCATCACTCATCGGAACATGACAAATGGTTTTACGTACCCGCAAAATATTACTGGAACTCATCGACAGGGTATTAAAGCCCATGGCCATGAGCAAAACTGCAGACAGCGGATCGCCTGCCATTTCACCGCAGATACTGACCGGTTTTTCATTGCGATGACAATCCTGTACCAGACGGGTCAGGGCGCGCAATACAGCAGGGTGTAAATGTGAATAGACATTGGCCACCCGTGGATTATTGCGATCTACAGCCAAAAGATATTGGGTCAGATCGTTGGAGCCAACCGAGAAGAAATCCACCAGTTCGGAAAACTCATCAATCTGATGCAGCACGCTTGGCACTTCCACCATGATGCCGAGTTTTGGTTTATTTACCTTGACCTGTTCTTCTTCTTGAATCGCCGCATGGTCACGTTCCAGCAGATAGAGCGCTTCCTCGACCTCGCTGACACTGGTCACCATCGGCAGCAGAATATGCAGGTTATTCAGTCCGATACTGGCTTTGAGCATGGCGCGAATCTGTGAAGAAAAAATTTCCGGATGATCGAGGGTAAAACGAATGCCACGCCAGCCGAGAGCCGAATTTTCTTCTTCAATCGAGAAATACGGCAGGTCTTTGTCTGCACCAATGTCCAGCGTTCGCATCACCACCGGTTTATTGGCAAAATGACTGAGTTGCTGACGATAAATCGCACGTTGTTCTTCCTCGCCCGGGAAGCGGTCACGCAGCATAAACGGAATTTCAGAACGGTATAAACCGACACCTTTGGCACCGCGCTGCACGCCACGCACCACATCAATCATCAGGCCGGTGTTGACGTACAGTTTTACGGCGATGCCATCCGGGGTAATTGCATCTTTGGTTTCGTACTGACGCAAATCTTTGGCAATCTGTTCTTCTTCTTTTTGAATTTCTTTATAGCGACTGCGCAGGCGACGTGGGGGATTAATAAAGACCCGGCCCTGATGTGCATCGACAATCATCTCTACATCATCGAGGGTGTTGATCGGCAGTTCGGTCACGCCGACCACGGTCGGAATACCAAGAGCACGCGCCACAATCACCATATGTGAGTTCATGGCGCCTTCGGTAGTGACAATCGCGGCAATTTTATCTACAGGTAGTTCAACCAGTGCAGCCGTCGAAATTTCCTCACCAATCAGAATACTTTCATCGGTCAATTCACGGTGACTGGCATCGGCTTCCTGTAAACGTGCCAGAATGCGGCGGCCCAGATCTTTTAAGTCCGCCACCCGCTCACGTAAATAGTCATCTTCCATCTGGGAAAATTGTGCCACATGATTGTCAATGACAATTCGCACGGCGCCTTGTGCCCAGTGACCTTCACGAATAAAGACCTTGATTTCTGCTGGCAGGGCATTTTCATCCAGCATACGCAAGAACACGCTAAACAGTGCGCGTTCCTCGGCCATCAACGCATCCTGCATTTTGTCATCTAGCGACTGGATTTCTTCGCGGACTGAATTCAGAGCATTATCTAATAGCTGGAGTTCTTCGCTGATGTCATCCGCTTCACGATCAGGGACTGCGGCAAGATCTGCTGGTGGATACAGAATCACTGCACGACCTAAGGCAATACCACCGGAGCCAGAAACTCCCTGAAAGGTTTTATAGGCGGGCAGGTTACTTGGCTTACGGAATACATCGATATTGCCAACGGCATGGGCATGGGCGATGACGCCAGAAAGCTGCGCACAGAGTGTCACCAGAAAGGATTCAGCAGCTTCAGAAAAGTCCTGTGATTCTTTATTTTGAACCACCAGCACACCCATGACCTTACGACGGTACATCACCGGCACCCCAAGGAAGGAGTTATAAATTTCCTCACCGGTTTCAGGTAAAAACAGGAAGCGCTCGTGTTTAGGGGCATTGTCCAGATTGAAAATTTCCTCACGCTGCCCAACCAGGCCCACCAGACCTTCGCCGGTTTGCAAAGACACATGGCCGACAGATTCTGCATTCAGGCCTTTAGACGCCATGAGCAGATAACGCTGATTGCGTTCATCGAGGAGGTAGATCGAGCAGACATCAACCTGCATGGCCTCGGCCACATGCTTGACCATAATGTCGAGTGATTCATGCAAACTGGTGGACGCATTGATCTCCTGAACAATACGTCTCAAGGTGTCCAGTTGCATATTCGACATAAGGTCTGCTCCGTCTATTCAGAATTTCAGTGATTAAGTTTATTTATAACAATAGCCGCGTAAAAAATCTGCATTATTTATGCGATTTTTTAAGGTTTTTGCTGGGGTAGTTGCTGACACAACTCCACCAGGGCTTTGCGGTAAACATCACGTTTGAAATTCACGACTTGACCGAGTGGGTACCAGTAACTGACCCATTGCCATTGATCAAATTCGGGCGGATCAGACAGATTCAACTGAATATGCTGAACGGGGGCCGTGAGTTTGAGTAAAAACCACTTTTGTTTTTGACCGATACAGACCGGATCAGAGTCCGTACGAATGTATCGATGCGGCAAACGATAGCGCAACCAGCCTTTGGTTTGCGCGACTATCTGGACGTGTTCGGGCAATAAGCCAACTTCTTCTCTCAGCTCACGATAGAGTGCCTGCTCAGGGGTTTCTCCATATTGGATCCCGCCTTGTGGAAATTGCCATGCATTATGACCAATGCGTTTTGCCCATAAAACCTGTCCAGCATCGTTTGCCAAAATGATCCCGACATTCGGTCGGAAACCTTCAGAGTCGATCATTTGGCTACCTAAAAATTGTTTAATTTATGCCTTTGCCATCGGGGAGCATTATTTCGTTATCCAACTCGAAAAAAGCAAAGTTTAAAAATGTTAAAATTGCTATGATCTTAACGAATTTCTATCGACTAGCGGAGATAGATTTACAATTTTTTTCTTAAATTTCAGTTTTAACGAGTATTTTCATGAAATTGGCGCTATTTGATCTCGATCACACCTTGTTAAACACGGATTCGGATCATTCTTGGGGAGAGTTTTTGGTCAGTGAGGGCCTGGTCGATCCAGTTCAGCATCGCGCCATGAATGACAAGTTCTATGACGATTATAAAAAAGGTGAGCTGGATCCGTATGCCTATAATGAATTTGTGTTCCAGTTTCTGACCAAACATGACAATGATTATTTGACTGAATTACATCAACTGTTCATGCAAAAAGTCATTCGTCCACAAATGCGTCCCGAAGGTTTTAAAGCCATTGAGCGCCACCGTGAAGCAGGGCATGCCTTAGTGGGCATTACCGCGACTTCAGACTTTATTACTGCCCCCATTTTTCGTGAATTCGGAATTACTGAAATTATTGCCACCAATGCTGAAGTCATTGATGGGAAATATACTGGTAAAGTCATCAATACTGCATGCTATCAACAAGGCAAGCTGGTGCGTCTGGAACAATGGCTGGAAGGCCGTGATGTCACCGAGTCTTGGGCTTATTCAGATTCGATTAATGACCGTTTCTTGCTGGAATATGCGGATCATGCGATTGCAGTCAATCCGGATGATCGTTTGGAAACTCTAGCCCAAGAACAAGGCTGGGAAATACAGGACTGGTCGATCTAAGTATTCTAGTCCCATTCATGTGATTTATTCAGCACAACTTCGGTTGTGCTTTTTATTTGCCTCAATGGAATATTAATGTTTTTTCACAGTCAGGCTGAATCAGACATGCTATGCTCAAAAAACAGGACATGATAACAATAGTAGATTCTGAGGTATGAGATATGACTCACGTTCGACCACGTATGACACATCTGTTCCAGCAGCTTGGCTTGGATGCCAGTGCAGAAGGTATTGAAACATTTATTCACGAGCATCAATTACATAAAGATCTGACTTTACTGGATGCGCCGTATTGGTCAGAGGCACAACGTCAATTTTTAAGCGAGAAAATAGCATCTGATGGCGAATGGGCGATTGTGGTAGATCAACTCAATGAATCCTTGCATGAAAATTCAACCAGTGAAGGATAAGATATAAAGCCAATCGTATGATTGGCTTTTTTAGACTATGACCTTACCTTTAGCGAATCCGTTTCCAGATCGTGACTTGTGACAGCGTGTGTTGATACTTTCTGGCCGTTTCCCGAATCACAAAAGGCACATCTTGGGGTTCGGCCACCAATTCAAAGTGCTGGGTTAAAATGTTGGAAATACCAGCCAAAGTCGTGATCTTTTCCCCATCCTGCTGAAAACCGCCCAGCCATTCGCTACGCGCCGTATGTTCTTCCAGCCAGGTATAGGGCGAACTCAGCATTAAAATTCCACCTATATTGATACGTTTATGAATCTGCAATAAAAAGTCTTTCGGATGATGCAGCCGGTCAATCAGGTTCGCTGCCAGAATAAAATCATAGTCGCTAAAATGTGCTTTCAGGTTGCAGGCATCGGCCTGAAAAAATTTCGTTTTTGACGCAAACTGTTCCAAAGCGACATCTTCAAGTGAACAGCTTTTTTCTTCGCTTAATTCACCTTCTAGCGGCAGCTGATAACGTATCCTATTGCCTTGAGCCAAATAGACTGCCTGCTGGATAAAACGTGCTGAGAAGTCCAGACCGGTCACCTGATCAAAATAGTGTGCCAGTTCAAAGCTGGCGCGGCCGGTAGCACAGCCAATATCTAAGGCACGATGACATGGCACTTGCTGAAAATAGGGTTGTGCCAGATCGACCAGTGTTTTGGCAAAATTAGCGATACCAAAATATTCGGGGCCGTACTGGAATTCCAGATATTGGGAGACCAGCTGGTCGCTTTCATAGTTCGAAGGGAAATGTTGCAGTGCCTGATCAGAGGCGACGTAGCGAAAACCGGCATGCTGGAAGAAATGCCGTCTGAAGGCATAGCGGGAACTATATAAAGTTTCATTGCCCGCCGAAATCCAGGAGCCACCTTTCATCAGGTTATGGCGACCGTCAAAGGTTGGTGTACTGAAATCATCATAAAGCGGATGCACCTGAAAACCCTGAAATGGATAGATCGGAGTTTCAGTCCACTGCCAGACATTGCCCTGAATATCATAAAAATCGCCCTGCTTGAAATGATCGACCGGACAGGAGCTGGTGCCGTATTTCAACTCGATATTGGCCTGTTCAGGGCTCGGTAAATCTGAATCCAGATCGGAAACTGCATACAGGCGATACCATTCATCTTCAGTCGGCAAGCGAATGGTTTTTCCCAGCTGTTGCGATTTCCACTGACAAAAAGCCTTGGCTTCATGATAATTCACTTCTACCGGCCAGTCCCAAGGCATCGGCACTTCTTCCAGCATCAATCGCAGTGACCAGCCTAATTCAGTTTTGCGCCAGAAACAGGGATGAGCAGCTTGTGAAAATTGCAGCCAGCCTAGACCTTCTTCACTCCAGTAGTGTTCGGTCTGATAACCTTGTGCTTCGACAAAGGCCAGAAATTCCTGATTCGATACCAGATATTTGGAAGCTGCAAAAGCCGCAACCTCGGCTTGATGCAGGCCATATTCGTTGTCCCAGCCATAAAATGGATGGTTAAAATCTTTCTGTAGATGCACCTTACCTTCAGGCACATCCAGCAAACTATTATCCGGAGCCATGCCAGTAATGATATTGGCGCGCCACTGCGGATGCTGGCGTACATATTCCAGAGCATGCTGGCGGATCAGCACGGAAGAAGTTTCCAGATGAATCCGTTCATGCTCAATGCCCATGATGATGGTCCACCAGGGGTTTTGCCAGTTTAAGGGCAGAGTCAGCGGAGCATGTTCAAGGATGTTCAGGATCAGGGCACGCACTTGATGCCTATAATCACGGACTTCCTGCACGGTAGGCCAGTCATAGTGCACTTCATCCAGGTCATCCCAGCTCATCTCGTCCACACCAATCGCGAAGATACTTTCAAAATGCGGATTTACGCGTTCGCTAATTAGCTTGCTGAGCAGCAGTTTATTGACAAAAAAAGTGGCGGTATGGGCAAAATAAAAAATTAGCGGATGACGTAAAGTAATCGGATTGATGAAAAATGCATCTTCATGTTTGAGGCATTCAAACAGTTGTTCATAGGTGTCAAAGGTGTTCAGGAAATATTCGCGCAGGCAGTGCCGGGCAGTCTGTTCATCGGCAAAATCAAGTGCCGGCGTGGGCAGCAGCATCGGTTTGGCCGAAAGCCACAGGCTGCTTGTATTTGTTTTATCTTGAGAGTGGGATTTTAGGGGAGAATCGAGCTGCATCCGTCAGGCTCCATCGAATAATTTTAAGCATCCCTTTGCACTGCAAAAGAATGGAATTGTCTTAAAAATACTCGAAAGATCTCGCCAGATGGGGTGTATTTAGGTAACAAAATGCTGCACCGTTTTGAATGCAGCATGTTCAGGAACGGCTTAAATAGGCAGGGAGGCGCCTTGCATGAGCTGAACCAAAGCCTGTGCCGCTTTGGACTGCGTACGACCCGGATGCCAGACCATACCCAAGCGACGGTTCATTTCCAGATTAATATCCAGCTGGTGCAGGTCATGATTGACCAAAGTTTTTGGCAGTACCGACCAACCTAAGCCAATCGATACCAGCATCCGGATCGATTCCAGCGGATTGTTACTCATACTGACTTTCGGTTTGATGCCCTGTTTCTCAAATTCGGCCAAGGTGATTTGCGAGGTATAGGTCTGTGATGATGGCAACAGGCTTGGATAGTCGAGCAAATCTTCCAGACACAGATTTTTTTGCTGTGCCAGCGGATGAAACGGTGCCACCACAAAGACCAGAGGATCATTCCAGATGGTTACGTAATTCAGACGCGCATCACCACGGGGCGGCAAGGTTAAAAATGCCAGTTCAAGATCGCCGGCAATTACCTGTTCATGTGCTTGCTCAGAATCAACAAAATGCACATCCAGGGTCACGTCCGGATATTCCTGGACATAATGGCGCAAATGACTCGGCAGATGATGCAGGCCGATATGATGGCTGGTACCAATTTTTAGTTTGCCCTGTACCTGACCCTGTTCATGGCTCAAGGTATAATGAATATCACCGAGTTCATTCAGCCAGTTTTTCACTTTAGGCAACAGCGAATGCGCCGCGTGGGTGGCCTGTACGCCACGTCCGGCAGATTCAAACAGCTTGACCCCAAAGTATTCTTCCAGACTGTGAATACGTTTGGTGACAGCAGGCTGGGTAATGAAGAGCTGATCTGCGGCCAGAGAAATCGAACCGGTTTCCATGACTTTCACGAAGGCTTCAAAGGCTGCGAGATTCATCTTAATCACCTATAAAGAATTTTTATGTGTAAATCTATTATTGTTATATTTTAAGAATAAATCAAAGTAAAATTACCTTATCTATGTTGCAGTGCTGAATTACTATACATTTTCAAAGCCTTGGCATTTTAAAAACTAAAAAAGACTGCCTTTCTCAAAACAGCCTTTCATCTGGAACCTCGACCGAAGATTTTAGGCAGTGATGTCCTCATTCTGCTGTTGGTTATTACCCTCCCAGATTTTTTCGTGGAAGAAGAAAGCCACTGCTTGTACCGTTGGCTCTAATAAACTTAAGGCAATGGCCATGGTCAAACTGCCAGTCACCAAGTAACCCACAATCATCGCTACTGTAATATGCATAATGTAGTAGCTGAAGGTCTTTTTGAACATGCGCTGGTTGTTGTCTACAAAGCGTTGAATATGTGCCATGTCGAAGTTCCTTAAAAATAATCTCTGTCGATGAAGAAATAATAATAATTCTCATTTGATTTGTAAAAGCGAATATTTTTTATAAATTAATCGGAAAATTAGATTTATGGAAATAGAGCTAAAGCATGATTTGATTCAGCTTTTAAAAGATTCCAAAAAGTTTTTTAACTGATAAAAATGATAAATTAGATTTATGTGATTGCAGCGATATAATCAAAATCAGAGAAAGAATTTACCCAGTCCAGTGGAGTATATCGACATGGCAGGCGAGACCCAAACAGTACAAAAGCAAAATGCAAAAACACTATATGACAAGTTGTGGGATGACCATTTAGTAACGCAACGTGATGATGGTTCTGCCTTACTCTATATCGACCGTCACCTGTTGCATGAAGTAACCTCACCACAGGCATTTGAAGGGTTGCAATTGGCCGGGCGCAAGCCATGGCGTTTAAGCGCTAACATTGCTACACCGGATCATAACGTACCGACCTCGAAAAAAGAGCGTGAGCAGGGCGTAGCCGGAATTGAAGATGAAACCTCGCGCATTCAGGTGCAAACCTTGGATGATAACTGCAAGACCTTTAATATTGTTGAATTTGATATTAACGATATCCGTCAGGGCATCGCGCATGTAGTTGGGCCGGAGCAGGGCTTGACCTTGCCGGGCATGACGGTGGTATGTGGTGATTCGCATACGGCAACACATGGTGCTTTTGGCTGTTTGGCGCATGGTATCGGGACATCCGAAGTTGAACATGTATTGGCGACCCAATGCTTGGTTCAAAAGAAGATGAAAAACATGTTGGTACGCGTTGATGGCAAATTAGGTCAGGGCGTGACACCAAAAGATGTGGTTTTGGCCATTATCGGCAAGATTGGTACCGCAGGTGGTACCGGCCACGCGATTGAGTTCGGTGGTCAGGTCTTCCGTGATATGTCGATTGAAGGTCGTATGACCGTGTGTAATATGGCGATCGAAGCCGGTGCACGTGTCGGCATGGTGGCTGTCGATGACAAAACTATCGAGTATGTTAAAGGCCGTCCTTATGCGCCGACTGCGGAACAGTGGGATCAGGCAGTGGCTTACTGGAATACTTTGCATTCAGATGATGACGCATATTTTGATACGGTTGTCGTGTTGCAAGGTGAAGAAATTGAGCCACAAGTGTCTTGGGGAACTTCTCCTGAGATGGTGATTCCAGTGTCTCAAGCAGTACCGACTTTAGAACAAGCCAAAGACGATGTACAACGCAATGACTGGAACCGTGCTTATCAATATATGGGCTTAAATGCCGGTCAGGCCTTGGCTGAGATTCAGCTGGATCGTGTCTTTATCGGTTCATGTACGAATTCGCGTATTGAAGATATCCGTGCTGCAGCCGAAGTGATCAAAGGTCGCAAAGTCGCATCTTCAATCAAACAGGCGATGGTGGTTCCGGGTTCTGGTCTGGTCAAGGCTCAGGCAGAAGCGGAAGGTCTGGACAAGGTATTTGTCGAAGCAGGCTTCGAATGGCGTGAACCAGGCTGTTCAATGTGTCTGGCGATGAATGCTGACAAATTGCAACCAGGCGAGCATTGTGCGTCGACTTCGAATCGTAACTTTGAAGGTCGTCAGGGCAATGGCGGTCGTACTCATCTGGTGAGTCCAGCCATGGCAGCCGCTGCTGCGATTGCAGGTCACTTTGTTGATGTTCGTTCATTTTAATTGGTACGTAGGAGCACAGACATGAAAGCTTATACCGTTGAACAAGGTATCGTTGCACCTTTAGACCGTGCCAATGTCGATACAGATTTAATTATTCCAAAACAGTTTTTGAAATCGATCAAACGTACCGGTTTTGGTGACAATTTATTTGATGAATTACGTTATTTAGATGAAGGTTATCCAGGGCAGGACAATTCAGTTCGCCCGATCAATCCGGACTTTGTCTTGAACCAACCACGTTATCAGGGTGCATCTATTTTAATTTCACGTGCCAACTTTGGTTGTGGTTCTAGCCGTGAACATGCGCCGTGGGCCTTGAGTGAGTACGGTTTTCGTACCGTGATTGCACCAAGCTTTGCTGATATTTTCTTTAATAACTGTTTTAAAAACGGTATGTTGCCCGTGATTTTGGCTGAAGATATTGTTGAGCAGTTATTTAAGGAATGTGCGGCAGATGAAGGCTATCAACTGACTATTGACTTGCAGGCACAAGAAGTTCGCACCCCTACAGGTGAAAGCTTTAAGTTTGAAGTTGATCCATTTCGCAAGCATTGCCTGTTGAATGGTCTGGATGATATTGGCTTAACTTTACAGGTAGCGGATGATATCCGTGCCTATGAAGAAAAAACCAAACAATCGCGTCCTTGGGTATTTGCTGAAATTCATGGATAAATCAGTAAAAATTGTCATGGCATGACTGCGATGCCCTTGCTAATATCGGAAGATTATTGAGTTTTTTGATTGGGTAAGACAGACATTATGGCGAATTATTGGAAACAGTGGCTTGCTTTAAGTTCAGTATCGGTGCTGTTGACTGCATGTCAAAGCATCGACACGATGAAACTCAAACATGCCAAAGAAAATACTGAGAGCAAAAGCAATGCCCTGATCTACTGTACAGGGACGCCAGATTGCCAGTTCGAACGCTTCAATCAGACCATTATTGTCAACGCCGACAATGGCCGCATCAGTGATGAGGCGCTGAAGCAGAAACTGGTGCGCTTGAAGGCCAAAAATTTAAATCAGGCCAATCCGATTTATTTATCCGTGCCGGCAGGACAGCATGAACTGGTCGTGCGTTTCTATCCGATCAGTAAGGATAAAGCGGAAACTTTACATGTATTCCATCGTTTTCAGGCCAATAACAGCTATAGCTTAAAAATGTTCCGTGACCGTAGTGCGCGTAGCAGCAGTTTATTAAATGCTTCGGCACCGGATCCGCTCTGTGTAGATCTGGTACAAGAGCAAAAAACCATTCGTCGTTTTTGCAAACCCTATAATGCAGTCACCGGGATTGCAGAGTTTGTAGAAAAGAAAATTTAACCTCTGTCAGGTCTGAATCTGACGTTTTAAACGGAAAATCTCATGTCTAAACAAATTTTGATTTTAGCTGGTGACGGTATCGGTCCTGAAATTGTAAAAGCCGCAGAGCAAGTACTCACACGCGTAAATGAAAAATTTAATCTTGATTTAACATGGGAACAGGGCTTACTCGGTGGTGCAGCCATTGATGCACATGGTTCACCGTATCCTGAAGTGACCTCTGAACAGGCTAAAAAAGCTGATGCGATTTTACTCGGTGCCGTGGGCGGTCCAAAATGGGATACGATTGAGCGCTCAATTCGTCCGGAACGTGGTTTATTGAAATTGCGTAGTGAACTGAACCTGTTTGCTAACTTGCGTCCAGCCATTCTTTATCCGCAATTGGCTGATGCTTCAAGTTTAAAGCCTGAAATCGTAGCAGGTCTGGATATTCTGATTGTGCGTGAATTGACCGGTGGTATTTACTTCGGTCAGCCACGCGGTATCCGTGAACTGGAAAATGGCGAGAAACAAGGCTATAACACTGACGTTTATTCAGAATCTGAAATCAAGCGTATCGCCAAAGTCGCTTTTGAAATGGCCAACTTGCGCGGTGGTAAAGTATGTTCAGTGGATAAAGCCAACGTGCTTGAAGTAACTGAACTGTGGAAACAGACAGTGACTGCGCTGAAAGATGCCGAATACCCTGAAATTAATTTATCGCATATGTATGTCGACAATGCCGCAATGCAACTGGTGCGTGCGCCAAAGCAGTTTGACGTGATTGTCACCTCGAATCTGTTCGGTGATATCCTGTCTGATGAAGCTGCGATGTTGACCGGTTCAATCGGCATGTTGCCATCGGCATCTCTGGATGAAAATGGCAAGGGCATGTATGAGCCTTGTCATGGTTCTGCACCAGATATCGCGGGTCAAAACCTGGCAAATCCATTGGCAACGATTCTTTCGGTGGCGATGATGCTGCGTTATACCTTCCGTGAAGAAGCCGCTGCTAAAGCGATTGAAGATGCAGTAGGTCAGGTCTTGGATCAAGGCTTGCGTACGGCGGATATCATGTCTGAAGGCATGCAAAAAGTCGGTACGGTTGAAATGGGTCAAGCAGTCGTTGCTGCATTGAACTAAGCCTGTTTCGATTCAAAAAAACGCAGCCTTGAGCTGCGTTTTTTTATGATAGAAATTTCAAAGCTTAAACGGCTTAACAGGTTCGGCCTGTGGTGCGTACCGCGGTGGCAATATTATCTTTGAGTAAGAAGGTGATTTTACATTGCAATTTGACGTCATAGCCGCCGGTAGGGCTTACTGACACTGGAATCGGTACAGTGCCTGTCCCTGTGGCAGGAAACTGCGCTACAGGCAAAGGAATGGTAATGGGGCGTTGTACCACATAGCTTAATTGCTTGGCGCTGCGTTCAGGCCCACTGATCTGCTGGTAACCTAAACGTTTTAGATCCAGAATTTGATCGATCAGTTGGCTGCTTTGCCCAATGAACTGTTGTAAATAGGCATCACGCTGTGCAGTCGTTGAGAAGGTGGTGGTGCATGCACTAAGCAAACCCAAGGCTGTGCAGCATGCTAAAATCAGTGTGAACTTCATGAGTTGTCCTCACACCAAATAAAATGAGTGTAAGCGCATTCCATGCAAAAATACTGTTGTGATTTGATACACGGTAGAAGTTTAGCGTGGTGAGGTTGATCCCTGATTTAATTAGATACAGGCTTTGAACTCGATGAGTACAGCTTAGCAAGCTCTACCGGTATAGCGGATGGCTTGAACAATTTCATCTTTTAGGTCAAACCAGATTTGGCATTTCATCTCAATGTTATAACCATCATTTGAGGGCATCGGCATTGGTGCACCGATCGAGATACTCTGACTAATATTCGGCGTGCCCATCGGAATATTCATATCCCGAAAAATAGTGTAGCTGAGAGATTCTGCGGTTTGAATCGGTTGCTGGGAGGTCTTGAATCCCATTGCGCGAAGATCAAGCTGGCTACGAACCTGTGCTGCAGTTTGACCCACATAAGGTTGTAGAGACTGATGCAGATGCTGATTGCCGCCGGTAGCGCACGCAACGAGAAACAAGCTGGAAAGTAGGGGTAAGTATTTCATATTCATTGTTTTTATACCTGTTGTTTTCAATTCAATGAATAGTCGTGAATTTATAGGCCTGAGTCAAATTATTTTACTGATTGATAAATAATTCAAGTAATAAAAAAGCCACTAAAAGTGGCTTTTGCTTGCGCTAAAACTTAGCGTGCACGATATGTGATACGACCTTTAGTCAAATCATAAGGTGTCATTTCAACCTTCACACTGTCGCCAGTTAAAATACGGATATAGTGTTTACGCATTTTACCAGAGATGTGGGCAATCACTTCGTGACCGTTCTCTAAACGTACACGGAACATAGTATTAGGAAGCGTCTCGGTGACAACGCCTTCGAACTCGATGAGTTCCTCTTTATTGGCCATAGCCTACCTGAATGAATAAATTGGAAAGGCGCAAATTATAGTCAATTTTTTTGCAAAATACAAGACGAAACGGGCGTTAGACTGATCATCTGCCAGTAAAATAGGCGAACTGTCACGATAATTTTTTTAACTAAAAAGACACCTGTTTCTGTTGTCAGTTTGGTCAATCACAGTTAATCTAAAATTAATCTTTTTAAGTATAAATGAAGTACATACAAGGAAGGCTTTTGAGTGAGTCAGCTAACGGATGCATCAGTCGTATTGCGTTTAGGCTATCAGGCGATTCGTCGTGCGGGGTTGCCAACAGAAGAACTTTTGACCAAAGCAGGAGTGGCTTTAAATCAGGTGGAAGCCAATGACCGTACCCCGCTGAGTGCCCAATATGCCTTTTGGGTGGCGGCAGAGGAAGTCAGCAAGGACCCGGACATTGGATTGCATCTGGGTGAGCACCTGCCACTTTATCGTGGTCAGGTCATTGAACACCTGTTTGTTTCATCTGAAAATTTTGGTGAGGGACTGAAACGTGCTTTGGCTTATCAGCGACTGATCAGCGATGCCTTTGCTGCCAAATTAGTGATTGAAGATGATCGCTGCTATTTAACCAATGGTGAACAGCCTTTTGCTGAGAGTTTGGTCAATCGTCATTTTACTGAATGTGCTATGTCAGGCGTACTTCGTTTCTTTAAATTTATTACTGAAGGACGTTTTGAACCGATTTATATCGATTTTAATTTTTCTAAAGGGGCACCTGATGATGAATATTTCCGGGTTTATGAGTGTCCGGTCAGTCTAGGTCAGAAAGAAACCCGTTTGTACTTCGATCCGACTATCCTGGAATATCCGCTGTGGCAGGCTGAACCTGAGCTGTTGCAGCTGCATGAGCAACTGGCGATTGAAAAATTACAGGAACTGGCAAGATATGATCTGGTCGGTGAAGTCCGTCGTGCGATTGGCTCTACTTTGGAGAGTGGTGAAACCACACTGGAAACTGTAGCAGCACAACTGAATATCACGCCACGCCGTTTGAGAACGCAACTGAGTGAGGCACATACCAGCTTTCAGCAGATTCTCTCGGATTATCGCTGTCGTCTGGCCAAGCGTTTGCTGGCGAGTACCAATGAGAGCGTCGAGCGGATTGTCTATCTGACCGGTTTTTCCGAGCCAAGTACCTTCTATCGTGCCTTTAAACGCTGGACCAATGAAACGCCGGTAGAATATCGGAAGCGGAAGCAGCGTTAAACGACTTTCCTAAGTCCTTCCTAAAAAGAGGGATTTTTCATTATCGTATTTTCGTAGGGTTATAGTTCCTCCCTTTAGCAAAGGGAGGTTAGGAGGGATTTAAAAATTAAGCTTTTACTTCGGCATATTCAGCCAATGTGGCCCTAAAGGTAATTCAGGTAAGTCAAACTGTGCCGGATAGTCGGCATGAATAAAATATAAACCATCTGCAGGTGCGGTCACGCCAGCAGCTTTACGGTCTTCGGCAGCGAAGATAGTATCAATATGATCGGCAGCATACATGCCTTGACCAATTTCTAGTAAACAGCCCATGATGTTGCGCACCATATGGTGCAGGAAGCCATCGGCTTGAATATCCAATACCAGATATTGACCATGCTGAATCAGGTGGCAATGGCTGACATGGCGAACGGGCTGGTTGGACTGACAGGCTGCGGCGCGGAAGCTTTCAAAGTTATGCGTGCCTTCAAACTTTTTCGCAGCGTATATCATCTGTTCAACATCAAGCGGTGCATAGACATGGGTGACCTGTTTATGCAGCAATGCCGGGCGCACAGGGTGGTTATAGACCACATATCGGTAGCGGCGCGCCTGTGCCTTAAAACGGGCATGGAAGCTGTGATCCATTTCTTTGATCCACTGAATCGAGATGTCTTTAGGGAGTTGGCTATTGCAGCCCATTAGCCAGCCACGTTCAGAACGCACGGCATCCGTATCAAAATGCGCCACCATATTGGTCGCATGTACCCCGGCATCCGTGCGGCCGGCACCATGCAGGCTAATCGGTTGATCGGCAACTTTGCTCAGGACCTTTTCAATGGTTTCCTGTACGCTTGCAACTCCCGGCTGTTGAGTCTGCCATCCCCGATAATGCATCCCACAAAACTCAATTCCCACCGCAAAACGCTGCATAATGACCTCAAAACCTTATTGATCGTACCAATGACGATGCCATTGCTCTACAGTGTCGTATTGTAAATACATTTTCAGGGCTTTTGCATACAGATCCGCATGTCCATAACTTTCATTCAGCAAAATTTTGCAGTGATTCACCCATTCGGCAATGGCATAGCGCTGATCCGTCGCACCAAAAGGCACTTGGGTGGTTAAGACGCAAATACAGCCCTGCTCATAGAGTTGATCAATGAGCGCAATCATGGTGTCATTGACCGCCAGGTTGCCAGTGCCAAAACCTTGCAAAAATAGAAAATGCGGTGGTCGAGCCAAGAGGTTGTTCAAGTTATTCAGCTGCTGAGCCAGATCAATCGGCTGCATCATGATGCTCATGCAGTTGAATTCAGCCGCTTTCGCAATATCTTCTACCTTGACCTGATAACACGGTTGATGGGTCTGGATTGCGATATTGGCCTCAAGACCGGAAAAGGCATTTAACTCAGTAGTATGCTGTTTCAGTGCAGTTTGCGCATGTAGCAGCTGATGATGGAATGCCAGATAGACTCCAGCGCTACATTCGCTGATGGAATCTAGTGCAAATTTCAGGTTATCCAGGGCATCACTAAATTCACGCTGTTCATTGCCTTGAGCATTCAGCAACGGATATTGGCTACCGGTCAGCACCACATGCGCCGAGTTTCCAATAAAATGTGCCAGTACTGCACTGGCATAACTCAGCGTATCTGTACCGTGAATAATCACAAAATGCTGGATTTGCCGCGATTGCAATTGCTGAATAAACTGTACCAGTTGCAACCAGTCGGTTGCTGTGCAGGCACTACTGTCCTTAATGGCGGGTGCATGGTGGCATTCTACAAAATACTGCTCTGCAAGTATCTGTTCGAGTTTTGGAATAAATAAATCAGCAGGCATCGGTGCAAGAGGGTCTCCCACGCAGCCGAATGTGCCACCCATATAAATTAATGCAATATTTTTTATCATAAAAAAAGCAGCCAATTATTGACTGCTTTAGTGTAAATCGAAATGCATCAAGATGCGATTTGATTCAGTAATTGCTCTGCGCGTTGCTGTTGTTCAGGAGTATATTCAGCTTCTCGCTCGGCAATGATTTCGCGGGCAGCGGCATAAGCACCGAGTTGAATATATTGCTGCGCAAGATCAAGATTGAGACTCGCTTCATTAACATCCAGTAATTCCGGGAAAGATTGTACGAGTGGATCATGCTGGTCTACGGCTACCTGAGCTGGCGTAGCAGGAAGATCGAAACTCATCGCTGTTGCAGCAGGTGCTTCTGGCGTGGTTTCTAAATGATCTAATTTAAAATCCATGCCTGATAGATTAGTTTGTGTAGCTGGCTCTGCCACAGGTGCTGCAACTGTCAAGCTAGACAGATCAAACTCAGTCGCTGGCACTGCAGTTTTTTCAGCTGCTGGTACGGATGTGTCAAGTGAGAATGAAAAATCTAGAGGCTTGATTTCTTCACTCACAGTTGGTGCTGTTTCTACTGGAGCAGGTTGTTCCAAATCCAGTTTAAAGTCTAAGACAGGTGCCGTTTCTGTTACTGCTGTAGTTTGAATATCTGTAGATGTACTCTGAAATTCAAAATCTATAGAAGGAGCAGCAGGTACAGGAACCTCTTCAGCTTTTGGTGTTACTACTGAAGTAGTCTTTGGTTCAAAATTAAATTCAAGTGGCTGAATATCTGCTACAGGTTCTGCAATAGGGGCCGGCTTGCTTGATTGAAAGTCCTGCTGCAATTGTTCAAATGCCAGTTCATTTGAAGGAGCCGGTGCAACCAGATCGGCAAAAGCATCTGAAGTTGAAGCAGCTTCCTGCGCAGAAGAAGTTTTAAGCTGGGCACTTGGAAAATCAATGGTATCTTGTGCAGCAGATGAAGATTTTTCAAATTCACGCTGTTTCGCTTCAGCTTGTGCCAGAATCTCATCTAAATGCAAAGAACGGATATGGTTAAGCAGCTGTGAAATCGCAAACTCATCTTTTTGTAAGATATGAATATCCAATAACAACAGATAGAGTTCATGCTGGGAATTATCCCGATTCAGTGCCTGGTTAATCTGTGCTTCGGCCGCAAAAAAATTACGTTCCTGAATCAGGCCTTCAATTTTCTTGCGTGTTTCTGCTGATAATGGCGTTGCTGATTTTTTTGTGACCCCGACTGGCTCCACTACTTTGGTTCTTTGTGGAGCAGCTTTTGAAGCAGAGCCAGGTTTTTTCGCTTTTACCGTTTTAGTTTTTGCTTTATCTGATTCTTGAGCATCTTGTCGTTTTTTAAAGACAATTAATACGATGATCAATATCACTAATGGAATCACATAAATCAGCATGTTTTACCCCTTGGGGATAGAGTAGTTTAAGTTCGCCTATCCCAATAAATCGTCATGTGTAACTTTTTAATTAATTGGCTTCTTATCTGCTTGTTGGGCTTTGAGCTGTTGTTGTAGCTGGGCCAGACGCGCATTTAATAACTGAATTCTGTGATCTTTCTGATTGAGTGCCAATTCTAATTCAGTTACGTTTCTCTGTAATTTAACGGTTTTTTCTCGGGCTGTCATAACTTTTAATGACAATTCCTTTGATGTTTGATTGCGTTCTGTGTTCTGGTTTGCAGAAACTTGCCCGGAATCGCGCTGGTTCTCAGCCACTAGGCTCATTTCTGCCTGATTCAGGCGGTATTTAGTCTTGCCAGTAGGCTTAGACGGTAGCTCGGTTTGCTTTGCCGCAGTGACTTTAATAGGCGCAGGTGTAGGATGAGTCGTATTTAAGTTCAATGCAGCACCTTTACGTAGACGATTGGCATTTCCTCCAATAAAAGCATGCTCATTGTCTTTTTTAATTTGTTGCATGACTTCATTGACCGGGCGCTGCTGCTGTTGAGCAATTCGTGAGGCAATTCCCCACAGTGACTCATTGGATTGAACTACATAAGTAGGTTGAGTCTGATTCGGAGTTGCTTTGACTGGTGAAGCTTTTGTAGTAACTGGAGCTGGAGTTTTCACCGGATTAGCTGATCCAGTTGATTTTCTGGCTTGTTCCTCAGCAAATTTTTTCACCAATGGATCACTGGAAGCAGTTTGATGATCAGAATGGGACTCTACAGCTTTCTGCATATTTGCTTTATTTGGTGCTGATGCACTTTGATTTGCTGGTATCGTACTGGTTGGTTTGTTTGTAGTCGAGGCTGCTGCAGGAGCCGGCGATGCAAGAGTTGCTTGTGAGGTCTTTACTGAATCTGAAAGCGCCGCTGCAGTTTTAACTGGGGCTTGAATATCGGGTGCAGTTACAGCCTCGCTTTTAAGCACAGGCGCAATCGCTTGCGCCTGAATCGCTGGACTTGATGTCATTACAGCTGGTGCAAATGCAGTTTTAGGAATGGAAATATTCGATAATACAGGTGGTGCTGTGCGTTGCAATGCCAATGGCTTTTCTAAAACCGGTGGCTTATTTGAGGCAGCGGAAGCTGCTGTACTGTAATGGCTACTTACGGGTAAGTTGAGTGCAATATCTTTTTCACTGACGACGACAACTGGTGCAAGCGGGCGTTCATTCTGTTTGAGACTAGCTTTTAATAAATCAGTTTTAGCTTGTAAGGGCGTACGGATATGTTGCAGACGTGCAGCATTGCCTTCCTTGATTTTGACAATAATATTCAGCTCGCGCTCTGTCATGGGGCGAGAAGAAGTAATAGTAATAACCCCGGTGCCATTATTGCTGCGCCGAGTAAAAAAGTTCAGATGACCAGGTGGCTGATGCGATGCACCTATCGAGAGTAAATCTTCAGGTGAAGCCAGACTGACTTCAATCGGCAAATTGATATCAGACTGCCGAAAAGTCATTTCTGCGTAGAGTAATTCCCCAGGGGCAGACTGAATCTGAACCGGATCTACATTAATCGCATAAATATTTTGTGAAGCGACAATGGCTAAAATGGCAAGCTTTAATTTTTTATATACAGTCATCTTAATCGTGAGCTCAGTCATTATCGCATAGCGAAAATTATAGATTAACGGGATGTTTGTTTTTTGTAAAATACTTACGCAATAGTTACATAAAAAAGCCGATCAATAAAGATCGGCTTTGGGCTTTATATCCAAAGGATATTAGGCATTTTTATAATCAATCAGAATACGCAGCATACGGCGTAACGGCTCGGCAGCGCCCCAAAGCAACTGGTCACCTACAGTGAATGCACCCAGATATTCTTTACCCATGTTCAGCTTGCGCAGGCGGCCGACTGGAACGCTTAAAGTACCTGTTACAGCAACAGGCGTCAGATCAGTCATCGATGCTTCACGAGTATTTGGAACCACTTTAGACCAGTCATTGGCACGTGCAATGATGTCTTCGATTTCATCCAAAGGTACATCTTTTTTCAATTTCAGGGTTAATGCCTGAGAGTGACAACGCATGGCACCAATACGCACGCAGTGACCATCAATTGGCACGATCTGCTGGTTGCCCAGAATCTTGTTGGTTTCAACCTGACCTTTCCATTCTTCTTTCGACTGGCCGCTTTCCAGTTGCTTGTCGATATAAGGAATGAGTGAACCAGCCAAAGGAACGCCAAAGTTTGCAGACGGGAAGCCTTCACCACGTTGTAATTCAGCAATTCTAGAGTCGATATCTAGAATTGGAGAACGTGGATCATCTAGCAACTCTTTGGTATTGTTATATAAATAACCCATACCATTGATCAGTTCACGCATGTTTTGCGCGCCCGCACCAGAAGCGGCTTGATACGTCATTGACGTTGCCCATTCCACCAGATTGTTCTGGAACAGACCGCCCAAGCCCATCAGCATCAAGGAAACCGTACAGTTACCACCGACAAAAGTCTTGGTGCCTTTGACTAGACCATCTTTGATCACGTGCATGTTCACCGGATCAAGTACGATGATGGCTTCATCATCCATACGTAAAGTCGATGCTGCATCAATCCAGTAACCGTTCCAGCCTTCAGCTTTCAGTTTCGGGAAAACTTCAGAAGTATAGTCGCCACCTTGACAGGTAATAATGACATCCATTTGCTTCAGACTGTTAATGTCTGATGCATCCATAAGTGCTGGGGCGGTCTTACCGCCAAATGCCGGCGCTTCACCGCCTGCATTACTGGTAGAGAAATAGAATGGCTCAAAATGAGCAAAATCATTCTCTTCAACCATACGTTGCATAAGGACGGAACCAACCATCCCGCGCCAACCGACCAGACCTACTTTCATGTCACTTTGCCTCGGTGCGTTAAAAAATCAAAAGGGATTCGAGTGTACCAAAAAGGGACTCAACTGCAAGAGCTACACAATCAAAACATCAATATTCTTGAGAGAAATATCTGCTTTATGATACATACAAAATTGATAACGTCATTTTTCTTTTAGAAAAAATAATAACTTAATTAAGAGCGCAGTTTATGATATGGGTTATCCAAATTCTGGCAATCATTGTCATTTGGTTAAGTTTTTGGTCACTGATACCACGCGATGAATGGTGGATTCGGGGTGCGGATTTTCCACGCTTACAAATTCTGGTATTGGGCTTTATCGCCTTTATTCTTTTTCTTCTGGTTGATCATCCCTGGAACTGGTTGAATCAGCTGCTTTTTGTCGGGCTGATGGCAGCTTTGGCCTATCAGTTGAAAATGGTATTGCCCTATACCTTTATCTGGAAAAAACAGGTCAAGCAGGTCAAGCAGGATCAGCTGGATCCGCAACGTCAGATTTCCCTGGTCGTTTCCAATGTACTTACTACCAATACCAAATATCATTTACTGATCGAGCAGATCCAGATTCATCAGCCAGATCTGGTTTTGACTCTGGAAACTGATCAAAACTGGCAAAATGCACTCTCTGTGATTGAAGCTGATTATCCTTATCGCGTGCCTGTGCCTTTGGATAATCTGTATGGCATGCATCTATATAGCAAGCTCGAATTGAGTGAAACTGAGGTTAAATTTATTCTGAGTGACGAAATTCCCTCAATTCATACTACAGTGATTTTACGCTCGGGACAGCCAGTACAGCTCTACTGTCTGCATCCCAAACCACCCAGCCCGACCGAGGCCAAGGATTCTACCTTGCGTGATGCTGAACTGCTGATTGTCGGTGATCAGATTAAGGATCTGGATGAAAGCTGTATCATCATGGGCGATCTGAATGACGTGGCCTGGTCACGTACCACACGCCTATTTCAACGCATTAGTGGGCTGCTAGATCCGCGGGTAGGGCGTCATTATGTGAATACTTTTCACGCAGATTATCCTTTTTTTCGCTGGTCGCTGGATCACGTCTTTCACAGTACCGATTTTGCCTTGGTACATATGGAACGTTTACCGCATGTAGGCTCTGACCATTTTCCGGTCTTTCTGGTTTTACAAACCGGTCGGGTATTCGAGCATATTCAGGAAGAATTAGAACAAACTGATGAAGATGAGCAAGAAGCACAAAAAGCTATTGAAGAAGGCATTCAGAAAGCAGAGAAAGAGGAAAAAATAGTCACTGATGAAGTTGCTATGGCATATAAAGAAGGAGGCAAAATCTCTTAGCTTTTTAGAAGAAAAGTGTACGATATTGCTTACAACAGTTTCCGCTTCTTGCGAATGGGCAGGGGTTAGGAATCTGGGTATTCTAGGTTTATCAGCACAGGGAGTCGAGAAAGGATATTCTCATAAGGAAGACGAAGCTGAATGAAAACATCATGGATATGATGCTGAAAGGGAAATCACAAAAAAGCAGAACAAATTATAATATGTGAAAGCACAACCTCATTAACCCGAGTTTTACAGGATGTAGAGCTCGGGTTAAATTATTTCAAGTGTTTAAACATGATTTTAAGCTAGAGCCCTTCAAATCCCGTGATCAATAGATTTAGTAAATTGATTTATAACCTTCAGGGCGAGTCTTAAAACGGCGGTGGAACCACATATATTGGGTCGGTGCGATACGCAACTGCTGCTCGATCACCAGATTCACGCGAGTGGCATCCTCGACTTCATTCTCACCAGGGAAGTTTTCCAGTGCCGGCTCAATCAGCACATGGTAGCGCGGATTGTTAATATCGCCATGACGATAGAAATATAAAGGAATTGCAGCCGCTTTGGTCATTTTTAGTAAACGGCGATGTGCGGTTACAGTCGCCGCAGGCACGCCAAAAAAAGGTGCCATCACGCCTTGTTTTAAACCATAATCCTGATCCGGACTGTACCAGATTGCATGGCCATTTTTCAGGTTGCGTACCAAGCCACGCATATCATCATGATCAATCTGGTTGGCATAAATTGTGGCACGACAACGGTAAATCAGCATGTCCAAAAGCGGATTATTCTGCGGACGATACACCACATCCGGGTCAAAATACTGTGCGCACAGGTAGCCACCTGCATCCAGCAAGGTTGAATGCGTGCCTAATAAAAGCATACCTTGGCCTGCGGCTTTTGCCTTTTGAATATGTTCCAGCCCTTCAATACTGACGCGACCCTGAAACCATTTCGGACTGTACCAGGCATTTAGCGTCTCAAACACACCCAGCATTTGATCGATAAATACCTGACGGGCATTGTCCTGTACCTGCTCTTCAGACCATTCAGGAAAACAAACTTCCAAATTGCGAAGTGTGGTTTCACGGCGTGATTTGAGGTATTTAAAAGAAAGCTGGCCCAGCAGGGACGCCAGACGATGCTGAATGGCCCAAGGTAAGATCGCCAGAATCATCAGGAAAATAATGCCCAGCCAGTTGCCCCAGTATTGAGGTAACAGGAATGACCATTGAAATTCACCGGGTTGATATGCAGGCTGAGTACTCATAAAACAATATAGGGCCAAAAGATTAAGTGCAGTCTAACAGAGAAGATTATTGAAATAAAAAAGCATCTGTACGAATACAGATGCTTGAGTAAAAGCTCGGGGAATATTTATCCGTTACTCAGGTTGTCCAGCTCTTCCCAGCGCTCTAATTTTTCCAGTAACAGCTCATCAATTTCGGATAAACGGTTAGAAAGTTTCAATGCTTTATCAGAATCAGTCACAAATAAAGAGCCATCAGCCAGTTGTGCATTGATCTCGGCCTGCTCTTTTTCTAGTGCTTCCATCTCAGCTGGAAGTTGCTCGAGTGCACGTTGGTCTTTATAACTGAGTTTAACTTTTTTGGCAGTGACCGGTGCAGTCTCGGCTTCTGCTTTGGCCATGGCTTTTTTCACGGCACTTTTTTGGTCAACCACAGTTTGATCCGGACGCTGTTCAAGATAATCCTGATAACCACCGACATATTCGTCGATATTGCCCTTACCATCAAAGACCCAAGTGGATGTCACCACGTTGTCCATAAAGGCACGGTCATGCGAGATCAACAGTAGGGTGCCTTTGTAGCCACCCAGCATCTCTTCCAGTAACTCTAAAGTCACCATATCCAGGTCGTTGGTTGGCTCATCCATCACAATCAGGTTCGATGGTTTCAGCAACAGTTTCGCTAGCAGGATACGGTTGCGCTCACCACCTGACAAAGCTTTGACTGGTGTACGGGCACGTTCTGGCGAAAACAGGAAATCTTGTAAATAACTATAGATATGACGACGGTTACCATTCACATCCACGTGGTCAGAACCTTCTGAGACGTTATCTTTAACTGATTTTTCCAGATCCAACGCATTACGTAACTGGTCAAAATAGGCCACTTCAAGCTGCGTACCGGTCTTCACCGTACCGCCATGTTCTAGCTCGCCCAGAATGGCTTTAATGAGTGTAGTTTTACCGACACCGTTATCACCGACCAGACCGATACGGTCGCCACGGAGGACCAGTGCAGAAAAATTATTGATGATCGGTGCATTGTCACCGAATTTCACACTCAGGTTCTCGATTTCAAACACCAGTTTACCGGAACGGTTGGCATCCTGAGTCGCCATTGTCACTTTACCTTGCTGTGAACGACGTGCTTTAGATTCTTCACGCAATGCTTTCAGGGCACGGACACGGCCTTCGTTGCGGGTACGACGGGCTTTAATCCCTTGACGGATCCAGACTTCTTCTTCAGCCAGCTTTTTATCGAAGAGCGCATTTTGCTTTTCTTCAGCTTCCATCTGCTGGGCTTTCAGGTCTAGATAACGTGAATAGTTACCTTCATAGCTACGTAGTTGACCACGATCCAGCTCGACAATACGGGTGGCAATGCTATCGACAAAGGCACGGTCATGCGAAATGAACAGCAGGGTCAAATTGTTTTGATCGAGCAGGAATTTTTCCAGCCATTCGATACTTTCAACGTCTAAATGGTTCGTCGGTTCGTCCAGTAACAGCACATCGGGTTGGGTAAGTAAAGCACGTGCCAGTAGTACACGACGCTTACGACCACCAGATAAATCGGCAAGATCTGCATCCGGGTCCAGGCCCATTTTGCTTAAAATCGAATTGACTTTGGTTTCCAGCGCCCAGCCATCCAGCTGATCCATTTTGTGTTGCAGATTGCCCATACGATCACAGGCGTCCATGTCACCGAGTACACAAGCTTCACTGGCAGCATGATAAGCACGCAGAACTTCTGACGCTTCACCAGCGCCATCTGCCACGATATCAGCCACTTTACCTGAATCCATCGGTACATCTTGCGCCAGCATGGAAATAGTAATGCCGTTTTGTAATGAAACTTCGCCGTTGTCAGGCAGTAAACTTCCTTCAATCAGCTTAAGTAAGGTAGACTTACCCTCACCATTACGGCCAATCAAACACACTCGTTCGCCGCGTTCCAAGTTAAAATTCGCGCCGTCGAGCAGGGCGGGTCCACCAAACGCAAGTTGGACATCCCTAAGGGTAATATAGGCCATAATGTTTCCTGAAATCCCCAATGAGGACTTTAAATGACTAAACAACAAAATCTAAATGATCAGGCGTCATTTTCCGCACCCATTGAAGATTTGCAAGTGCGAATTGCATTTTTAGACGATTTAGTTGAACAGTTGAATGATCAGGTGGCTAAACAGACCCTGGAAATTGCTGATCTGAAAAAGCAAATGACGCTGTTATATCAACGTGTTGAGTCCTCCGACCTGTCTGAAGGCATTGCAGAATTTGATCCGGTTGCAGATCGCCCACCACATTATTAATTTGCAACCAATGATTTAATCAACAATGACCCTTAGGTAATCTAAGGGTTTTTTTATTGAAAAATAAAAATGAAGCAATCTATAAGGTGATAAAAAGAGAAATATTTTTGTTTTGAATGGGCTTTTAAATTGCCTTAAACACGCATATAAAAGTAATAAAGCGCAACGCGATGATCAAGTTCAAAAGAGTTTTCCTGCTGAAAACAAATATTCGCGCTCGTAAACAGATTTCTTGCAGGTATTTCATAAAATGCAGTTTGGATCTCTGCCGAAACAGGCCTGCACCCATTCAACCGTAAAATTATTTGACCTTTCACTCACTTCCTACTCTAATACCGGCTCTCAGGTACATTCCGGAATTGCGTCCCATGCACCCAAAAGTTGTTCTACTCGACCTCGAAAATAATTTCCCTACAGCCAAGTTAATGCGTGAGATTGTGGCGCATTATTCGACTTTATATCTGTTTAGCTGTGCTGGAAAATTTGAATTCTCTTTAGAGGATTTAACCGAGTTTGCCGGCTGGATTAGCAGTGGTCAGGTGGTGGTACTGGATACGCCTGAATCGCCACAAAAAGAATATGAATATGCGGTTATTGTCGGTCAGCTTATGGCGCTACTGGAGCCGGAAACCGAGGTTGAATTGATATCGGCGATGGACACCTGCGAGATGTTGCAGCAGATGCTGCAGGCTTCTGATATTCCGTGTCACCTGATTCAGATTCAGCCTGATGAGACACACATTCCAACAGATCAACCTAAAAATCATCTTCCGAGTCTGGATACCATCAAGAACAAACCTGCCTTGCAACTGGTGAAAAAATACTGTGATGCGTTAGGGAAAATGAGCGGCAAACCGAATACGGTGGAAACCCTAAAAAACTCAGTGGCGAATATTCTGCAAGTGATGCCGGTAAAAGCTCAGCATGTGGTCGGCATGTTGATTAACCTGAAAATCGTCAAACGCTATGATGAGCAAATCAGCTTCCGCAAAAAAGTTTTGAAACAATGGCTGCAACTCAATCTGGATGAACAAAGCCCGGTTGAAAATCCAAAACTGGATCAGGTCATTTCCCAACTGAAGGCAGAAGAAGCTCCAGTTGAATCTGAAATACTCAAGTCACCAATCCAGTCGGCACAGCAAGACCTGTTCAAGAACTTTGGCCGGATCGATCCGGTACAACTGGAAGTGGCGCGTAAACTGCGTGAATTGCAGGGCGATAAACCCAAAGACATTTATGAGCTGCGTGATTTACTGGAACAGTTATTTCCAAAATCGGACATCCGCTTGCTGCTGAAGGAGTTGATCGAGAAAGGTTATATTTACTGGAATGGTCACGAAATTTTATATAGTCATGAAATGTTCCTGAATTAATTTTATCGTGCAAACTTGCGTTTTATATTGTGCTTATGCAACTCTAATAATAGAACATAAAGGTTGAACTATGGAAAACACTGGAATCTGGGTGACGGTGGTCATCATCATTTTCGTCATAGGGTCGATTTTCGGGTTGCGCGTGAGCCCCCGAGAAAAAGCCTTGGGCCTGATGCGTGATAAAGCCCGTAAAATGGGTTTGCATCCACGTCTGGTGGTGGCACCGGACTGGACCAAAATCCCGAAGGCGACTGAAAGTCGTGCCAGTATGGTCGCATACTACAGTGTGCTGATGCCAGATGCACGTTTGCCCTTGATGCGCGCCCGTGTTGTCGATAATAAACTCGAAATCGTGCAGGGTGATGAGCAATTTAAAGATTTTCCCATTGCATTAAAAGGCATTTATGCTATTGATATGCAGGCCAACTGTGTCGGCGTGTATTGGGATGAAGAAGCTGATTTAAGAGCGACCCAACTCGACGACATCAAAGCGCTGTTACACGCTTTGGCTGAACTTTAATTTAGAAATAAACAGGATTAACGGTTAATTATGGCGAACGCTCCTCGGTCCACATCAAAAAGCAGCACAGCGAAGTCTCCCGACGCTGGAAGCAAGCGTGCCCTAGTGATTGTGGAGTCGCCTGCAAAAGCGAAAACAATCAATAAGTACCTTGGTCCGAACTACATCGTAAAATCATCAGTGGGTCATGTGCGTGACTTGCCGACAGGCGGTTCTGCAAAATCGACAGAGAAAAAACCGGCGACACGTACCAAACTGACGGATGCAGAAAAAGCTGAAAAATCACAGAATGCGTTGATTAACCGCATGGGTGTCGATCCGGAACATGACTGGAAAGCCAAATACGAAGTCCTTCCTGGCAAAGAACATGTGGTTGCCGAACTGAAAAAACTGGCATCGCAAGTCGATGAAGTCTATCTGGCAACGGATATGGACAGGGAAGGAGAAGCGATTGCCTGGCATTTAAAAGAAGTCATTGGCGGTGATGATTCGCGTTATCAGCGTGTGGTCTTTAACGAAATTACCAAAAACGCGATTCAGGATGCCTTTAAGCATCCGTCACGTCTCGATACCAATAAAGTCAATGCCCAGCAGGCACGCCGTTTCCTGGATCGTGTCGTCGGCTTTATGATCTCGCCATTGCTTTGGGAAAAAATTGCCCGTGGTCTGTCGGCAGGTCGCGTACAGTCGGTTGCCGTGAAGCTGGTGGTCGAGCGTGAACGTGAAATTCGTGCCTTCATTCCTGAAGAATACTGGCAGGTGTTTGCCGATACCAAATCGAAAAAAGATGATATTCGTCTCGAAGCGGTCAAGCAAAATGGCAAGACGCTCAAGCTACGCAACAAAGACGAAACTGATGCACTATTAAACCTGATCAAAGATGCGGATTATACGGTTTCTGCACGTGAAGATAAGCCAACCAAGGTTAATCCAAGTGCGCCGTATATCACGTCAACGCTACAACAGGCAGCCAGTACCCGTCTCGGTTTTTCTGTGAAGAAAACCATGATGCTGGCGCAGCGTCTGTATGAAGCCGGCTTCATTACCTATATGCGTACCGACTCGACCTTCTTGAGTGATGATGCGGTGAATATGGTGCGTGGTCATATCGAATCCGAGTTTGGCGAGAAGTATTTGCCTGCCAAGCCGAACCGTTATGGCAATAAAGTCGGTGCGCAAGAAGCGCATGAAGCCATTCGTCCATCTATGGTTGGTTTAAAAGGCGACAGTCTGGTAGGTGTTGAGCGTGATGCACAGCGTCTATATGACTTGATCTGGCGCCAGTTTGTTGCCTGTCAGATGACTCCGGCAGAATATTTGTCTTCTACCATTTTAGTGGATGCCAATGGCGTGGAACTGAAAGCTAAAGGCCGTACCTTGGTCTTTGATGGCTTTACTCGCGTGCGTGGTGCCAATAAAGCCGATGACGATATTTTATTGCCTGCGGTCAAAGTCGGTGAAGTGCTTAAACTTGAGAAACTTGATCCATCTCAACATTTCACCAAGCCACCGGCACGTTTTACCGAAGCCTCACTGGTCAAAGAACTGGAGAAAAAAGGCATTGGCCGTCCATCGACCTATGCTGCAATCATCTCGACCATTCAGGATCGTGGTTATGTGAAACTGGATAACCGTCGTCTCTATGCCGAGAAGATGGGTGAGATCGTTACCGATCGTCTGGATGAAAATTTTAGTAATCTGATGAACTATGCCTTTACCGCAGATCTTGAAGGTCAGCTGGATAAAGTAGCAGATGGTGAGCGTAACTGGAAAGAGTTATTAGACAGCTTCTATGGCGATTTTAAGCAACGTTTGACTACGGCGCAGGGTGAGAACGGTATGCGCCGCAATCAGCCTGTAGAAGTGGATGCAGTACACTGTAAAGAATGTGACCGTCCAATGCAGATTCGTACCGGAACCACAGGCGTATTCTTGGGTTGTTCAGGCTATAACCTACCGGCGAAAGAGCGTTGTAAAGGAACCTTGAACCTGACACCAGTTGAGTCTCTGGCTGCATTATCTGATGATGAGGCTGCGGAAACTGCTGACTTGATGTCGAAGAAGCGTTGTCCGATCTGTGAAACTGCCATGGACAGCTATGTGATTGATGGCGGCCGTAAACTGCATATCTGTGGGAATAACCCGGACTGTAGTGGTTTTGAACTTGAAGAAGGTGAGTTCAAAATTAAAGGCTATGATGGCCCGAGTATCCCATGCGACAAGTGTGATGGTGAAATGCAGCTGAAGACGGGTCGTTTTGGTCCGTATTTTGCCTGTACCAGCTGTGACAATACCCGTAAAGTCTTAAAGAGCGGTCAGCCTGCGCCCCCACGTGTGGATCCGATCAAGATGGAGCATTTACGTTCTGCCAAGCATGACGATTTCTTTGTACTGCGTGACGGTGCAGCCGGTTTATTCCTGGCGGCAAGCAAGTTCCCGAAAGTGCGTGAAACCCGTGCACCGAAAGTGGCCGAGATTCGTTCTGTTGCTGACCAGCTTGATCCAAAGTATCAGTTTATCTTGCAGGCACCTGATGTGGACCCGGAAGGGAATCCAACTCTGGTAAAATTTAGCCGTAAGAACCAGTCACAATATATTGGTTCGGAAACTGCAGAAGGCAAGCAAACCAAATGGTCTCTGGTTTATCAGGACGGAAAATGGGTTGAAGCCTAAACTCTAAGATTCAAAAAAATGCTGACGAAAGTCGGCATTTTTTATGTCAGAATCATTTATACAAAAAATTAAAAATAATATTTTGGGGTGGATGTGGATATTCAGACAAAAAAGTTCGCTGTATTAATCGATGCGGATAATTCTTCTATCAACGCGATTTCATCAGTGTTGGAAGAAGTTGCGAAATATGGCATTGCCAGTGTCAAACGTGTGTATGGGGACTGGAGCAGCGAAACTTTAAAGAAATGGCGAGATGTACTCCTTCCTCATGCCATCACTCCGGTACAACAATTCGCTTATACCAAGGGTAAAGATGCGACGGATATGATCCTGATCATTGATGCTATGGATTTACTTTATGCAGGTGCATTAGATGGATTTTGTATTGTATCCAGTGATAGTGATTTCACGCCCTTAGCTTCACGTATTCGTGAAAATGGTCTAACTGTGTATGGCTTTGGCAAAAAAGCTACACCTGAAGCATTTAAGAAAGCCTGTGACAAGTTCATTTATATCGAAAATTTACTTGTAGATAGTGAAATCAAGCAACAGGAAGATGATGAACTTTCTAATGTTTCCCAAAAGAAAGTATTAAGCTCTGACAAATCTCTTGATCATAAAATTTTGCCTCAGCCTAAGGAAAATTCGAATCTTCCTGAAACGATGGATCGAGCTACGCTGAATCTGATTTATAAAGCCGTAAAAGATAACGCAGATGAAAATGGATGGGCATATCTTGGCTTAGTCGGAACATATATAAATACAGTAAAGCCAGATTTTGATACTCGAAATTACGGATTTGACAAGCTATCTGGCTTAGTAAAAGCCTTGGGAGTATTTGAAACAAAAATGCAAGGTAGCCAAATGTATTTAAGAAAGAGTAGTTTTAGCTCGTTTATCAGGCTTATTCAAAAAGCTATTTATCATTACTCGGAGACTAATGATTGGGTTGAGGTTAAAGACGTTATCAAATATTTAAAGCAAACTGATTTGAATATTAGAAACTACGAAGAAGCTATTGATTCAATTCATTCAGGGTGGCTTGATTTTAAACAGGATGGTGAAATGAAATTTATCAAAGTTAACAAAGTCATAGTTTAATGCTCAACAGTTCGATAGGCGTTTAATAACCATGTGGAAAAAGATTCGGATTCTGATTTTATTAATCATCTTATTGATTGTCGCAGTTAATGCCTATCGTGATCAAAACCAGAACTGGTCAAAGCCAATTATTGTTTTGCTGCATCCGATTAATGCCGATGGATTGCCGACCACACAGCAATATATCCAGCAACTGTCGAGGCAGGACTTGAATGGAGCAAGGGAATATCTGGAAAAAGCAGCTCAGCAGTATCGCGGAAAGCCGACTTATTTTTATTTTAATTTAGGCCGTGAGCTTCAAGTTCTACCACCCAAAGTCCCTGAGCAAGCCTCGCTCATCGATACAGTTTTATGGAGTTTAAAATTCCGGTTCTATGCTTGGAAACAACGACAGAGTTCAGATCCTTCAGCCAATGTGACTTTATTTTTAAATTACTATGATCCTGCGCAGACCAAGCAATTAAAGCATTCAACCGCCTTGCAAAAAGGCCGGATTGGTTCGGTGAATCTATTTGCATCCAAGCAACAGACTGAACAGAATAAAATTGTATTGGTGCATGAATTACTGCATGCCTTTGGCGCCTCGGATAAATATGATTTAGCGACAGGCCAACCGATTTATCCGCTGGGTTATGCATTTCCAGATCAGCAACCCTTATTTCCGCAAGCCAGGGCGGAGCTGATGGCAGGATATATTCCGGTTTCTCAAACCACCAGTAAAATGCCAGAATCTTTAAATCAAACCTTAGTTAATGAGATAACTGCAATTGAACTGGGCTGGAAATAAAGACTTGTGGATAGTGCTGGATTTATCCACAATTTAGACTTCATTTGTGGATAAAAGATCACACCATGCCGCTCACCTTTGTGCTTGCTCCTGACTCGTTTAAAGAAAGTATGTCTGCTGCACAGGCTTGTCAGGCCATGCAACGCGGTATCCAGAACTTCATTCCGGATGCCCATATCATTCATGTGCCAATGGCTGATGGCGGTGAAGGCACGGTCGATGCATTGATTTCAAGTTTAAAGGGGCAAAGTATTGCATGTGAAGTGACCGGACCACTGCCTGAGCAACGTATCCAGACCTATTGGGGGATGGTTGATGCAGGCCAGACTGCCGTGATTGAAATGGCCAAAGCCAATGGCATACATTTGCTTGCAGCAGAAAAGCGTAATCCGATGCTCACTTCAACTTATGGCACAGGAGAAATGATCAAACAGGCATTGGATTTGAGTGTGAAAAAAATCATCATTGGGCTAGGTGGCAGTGTCACCAATGATGCGGGTGCGGGCATGCTGCAAGCACTGGGTGTACGGTTTCTAAATCATGCGGGTGAGTCAATTCAGGTCTGTGGTGGAAACTTAGATCTGGTCAAATCAATGGATTTATCCGAACTTGATTCACGTTTAGCAGATACTGAAATAATCATTGCATCAGATGTCAACAATCCGCTGTGTGGGTCAAATGGTGCCTCAAATATATTTGGGCCACAGAAAGGTGCAAACCCTGAAATGGTCAAGCAGTTAGATCAAAACCTCGGTCATTTTGCCGATGTGGTTGCTCGGCAGATTGGCCATGATCATCGTCATGTGGCAGGTGCGGGTGCAGCCGGTGGGCTGGGTTTTGGTTTAATGGCATTCACCGCTGCCTCTATTCGGTCCGGGGTGGAACTGATGATTGAACAGGTTCAACTGAGTAAGAAAATAGCGCAAGCAGATTATGTCCTGACCGGTGAAGGTAAAATTGACAGTCAAACGTCTTTGGGCAAAACCCCTTTTGGGGTGGCACAGCTCGCCAGGAAATTTAATAAACCGGTAATCGCTTTTGCGGGTCTAGTCGGCGAAGGGATTGAGGATTTGTTTGAGTCAGGATTTAGCCAGATTGTTGGGATTAATCCGCCAGATTATAGTCTGGAAGAAGCATTAAAAAATGCAGAAATGAACTTGGAGAAAGCTGTCACTGAGATAGTTAAAAATCTTTTGACAGAGTGAAAGTATTTCTCTCTCCTGTAATCCAGCACGCCCTGTCGTTAGCTAATATCAAATCAGGAAATAAAATTGGAGACAGTTTCAGGACAACTGAAAAGCCATAATTCTGGAAGCGATCTGTTAAACTACATACATCCACAAAATGATGAGTGAAAATGAGTTTAGCCACCCTGATTGATGAATTAAACCCCCAACAAAAGCAAGCAGCGACCACAGAAGCAAAACACAGTTTGGTGCTGGCCGGGGCAGGTTGTGGCAAAACCAAGACTATCGTGGCACGCGCAGCTTACTTGATTGAGCAGGGTGTGCCTGCCAACCAGATTCAAATTCTGACCTTTACCCGCCGTGCAGCCAGTGAAATTGTGGCGCGTGTCGAACTTGCACTGGGTGAACAAGCCAAGGGACTGCGGGCCTCGACCTTTCATACCTTCTGTATGTATCTGCTGCGCCGTATTCCGAAAGCTTTTGGTCTGGAACAGTTTTCGATTATTGATCGTGATGATCAGTTGATGATGTTTCGTTTGATTCGCGGCCGTGATGACAAGAAAAATCCCAATCATCTGCCGAAGCCTCAGGAATTATGTGATTTGTATTCTTTTGCAAGGAATACCCGGCAAAAGCTCAGTCTGGCGCTGGAAAAACAGATGCCGGAATATCTGGCCTTAAAGGACCAGATTGCCGAAATTATGAAAGAATATGAAGCACGTAAGCAAGCGCGAAGTTT
Source organism: Acinetobacter lwoffii (assembly GCA_002332985.1). GTDB lineage: Bacteria > Pseudomonadota > Gammaproteobacteria > Pseudomonadales > Moraxellaceae > Acinetobacter > Acinetobacter lwoffii_N. The sequence goes on from DDAT01000002.1 coordinate 45,051, forward strand.
TCTGGATTATGACGATATTCTGGCGGTAGTAGCTACGGCGCTGGCACAGTCCGAAGGTCTGGTCGACTATGTCGCTTCAATCTGTCGGCATATGCTGGTCGATGAAATGCAGGATACCAATCCATTGCAATGGGCTTTGCTGGAGCCACTGAAAGACCGGATCAGCCTGTTCTGTGTCGGTGATGATGCGCAGTCGATTTATGGCTTTCGTGGTGCAGACTTTGAAAATATTCACCATTTCAAAGAACGTGTGCCAGATGCGCAGATTTTTAAATTAGAAAAAAACTACCGCTCGACCCAGGAAATTCTGGATCTGTCCAACTGGCTGCTCGATCAGTCTGAAATCAAATATGACAAACGTCTGGAAGCGTATCGCGGAGAAGGTGTAAAGCCGCGCATGCATATTTTCCCGAATGAGTTTGATGAAGCCAAATGGATCGCGATTGATATTAAAGAGCGTCATTATCTGCAAGGTAGTAAGTGGGGCGAGCATATGGTGCTGGTTCGTTCCAGTTTTGCCGCACGGCATATTGAGGCAGCCTGTATCGCGGCTAATGTGCCGTATCGCTTTATTGGTGGCATGAAGCTGCTGGAAACGGCGCATGTCAAAGATTTGCTCAGCATGCTGCGCGTAGTCGCCAATCCGCTGGATGATATCGCCTGGATGCGTTTCTTGACCCTGTGGAATGGTGTTGGTGATGTGGGTGCCAGTAAGCTATCGCAGCAGTTATTGGCTGAACCGGAAATGGAAGCTATTGCAGATAATTTGGAAAAATTTGGCAAGATACCATTAGAAACCATTCTGATCATGCAGCAGATGAGTGTGCTCAAAGGCGAAGTGCAAGCCTGTGTCGGTCTTGCGATTCAGGCGATTGAATCGCAGTTGGCGGAAAACTATAAAAAGGATTGGCCACGTCGCCAGAGTGATTTTGAACTGGTCAAACAGCTGGCCTCCAAGCATTCGCAGCTGAGTGAGTTTTTAGAGGAATATGTACTGGATCCGGTGTCAATCTCGGAAATTGAACGCCAGTCGGATCATGATCTGGTGACCTTAATCACCATTCACTCGGCAAAAGGTACTGAGCAAAATGTCTGTTATGTGGCCAATGTGACGCCGGGGAATTATCCGCATGCGCGTGCTCAAGGTGATTTTGATGATGTCGAAGAAGAACGTCGTGTGCTGTATGTGGCGTTGACCCGGGCAAAAAATGAATTAATTCTGACCAAACAGAACCTGAATCATTGGGCGCGGGAAACGGTCGATGAGCAGGGGCGTAAAGTCGAAAGTTATTTCCTGAATGATCTCACCCGGCATTTATGCACCACGGAAACCCATTACAAAACCCGGCAGCAAACTGTAAAAAGTGCCTTGATTGAACGCAAGTCGATTAATTTAGATTTTGGGATTGATCTCGATTAAACTATGGCAAAGTTGTTTCATGCAAAAAGTAGAGTAGGCGCGTGCTTTTTGATATTTTTTGCCTATCTTCTTAAGGTTGTAAGATGAAAATTTTAGTTCGTAATTTAGAACGTACGGTCACAGAAGCCGAATTACTGAAACTGTTCCAGGAATATGGCACAGTGGAGACCTGTACTTTGGTGCTTGATGCAGCAACAGGCAAATCAAAAGGTTTTGCTTTTGTAGAAATGCCGCATGGCCGTGAAGCAGTCAAAGCCATTAAAGGCCTGAACACTTTACGCCTACACGGACATGGCATCCGCGTGAAAGCCGCAGAAGACAAGCCTCAGGCTTAAACTCAAAAAAGGAGCACTTGATAGGCTCCTTTTTTTATGGCTACAATTTAGTATCGCCGTACTTAATTAGTGAGCTCAATGCTCTGAATTTCAGTGCTGGATGGATTCAGTCTAAACATCTTTTGATTGCGAAATGTAGGCGAACCTTTTACTTTATAAAAGCCAAAATTTGTTTTAAACCTTAGGAAATCTCGATGACCCGTGTTGCTCGCTATCATGCGGACCGTACCAATCAAAAACTGTATTTTGCCCGTCTATCCTGCCAGCAAGCAGAGCAAACCGAACATGTACAACAGGCTCAGGCACAACGTGAAGCAACTGTGTTTCATTTGCATGGTGCTTTGTTAGCATTTTTACAGGAACTGGTGCGTTACTATCGCCTGAATGATCCTCATCCGACGCTAAAATCGATCGAAGAACTGATGGCGGCCAAAGGCCAGATTTCGCCGGAAGTGGCGGTGCTGCAACATTTATCCAAGAGCGGTTTCATTGCTGAACTGAAACGTGCTTACCGTCTGTGCCAGTATGCGCCCGAACCAAGTACCCCAGAACCTGAAGACGAAACCTCCTCAAATCTCATCATTAAAGTCACACAGTCTCCACAAGCATGGTTACCTGATACTGCTATATTGAGAGAGTGGCATCGTGACCTGACCCAATTAATTGATGGTTTTCGTAATGAGATGATTGAATTTTAATCGGATCGGCTGTACTTGAAAATGCAATTTTTAACCCTATATCAATTACTCTAATGATGCAAAGTGCACCCGGTGCTTTGCCACCATGTTGAACATGGAGGATATATGTCTATAGAACAGTTGAAAGATTTATTTGGTAATCAAGACGCGATTTTAGAACTCGTTCAACTTGAAGGTGGCGCGTTGGCTCTACGCAATGCAGGCTCACATAAACAGCCTTTGGTAATGATTCAATTTAATGATGAGGTGAAAGCTCTACTTGGAGAGCAGACGCCCGTGATTGCGCAACAGATGATTCAGGCAGCACTCTATGGCTTGCTGGAACAGCAGGTCAATGAATGGCAGGCTGAAGTTGTGGATGAAGAACCAAAGTATATGAGTTAATCGTTGAAATTTATTTAGAAAGCACACTATCGGTGTGCTTTTTGAGTTTTATAGGTTATTAAATTAGGCAGATTTTAAGTATCACAAAAACATTCATTTAAAATGAAGATGAAAAATCAGTATTTTAAAATTTAAGTCGTGAGCAGTCTGAAGCCAGTGTGTTAATAAAATCTTTGGCTCAGAGATATATTGATGTCCATAAAAAAAGTTGCCAGATCCGGCAACTTTTTTATTCAGTGTTTATTCAAAGAAAAACTTTAATGAGAAGGCGTATGCTGATGCGCGATCTCAATCTGGTTCAAAATATGATTGCTCATATTTTTCGCCATTTCTTCTTTGGCATAATAAACCGCACCGACATTATCCCGACGAATGGCTTCAGCTTCTTCCTTGCTTTCTGCACAGACCAGTACCTGAATTTGTGGATTCAAGGTCTTGGCAATGTCCACGATTTTATGAATATCGATAATATCCATAGGAGAGATAACCAGTAAGCGCGCATGTTGAATATGTGCTTGAATCAGTACTCCGGCTTCAGTGGCTACACCAGACACTGCAGCAATGCCTTTTTCACGTAGGTTTTCGACGATGTCACGGTTTTCTTCGGCAATCACCACCTTAATGTTTTCTTCCATCAATGAGCGGGTAATGCGACGTCCCACCTCACCATGGCCAATAATGACCACCTGATCGCGCAGGTAATCCTGTGAGACTTCATCCGGTAACATTGCCAAAGGGTCACCACTGCGTTCCAGTAAGCGGGCCAGAGTCGAGCGTTCCCGAATCCATTTCTGTACCGGCTCAATCGCGGAAAAGATAAAGGAGTTAAGCGTAATCGAAATTAAGGCACCTGCCAGAATCAGGTTTTGACCTTCCAGCGAAAGCAGATTGAGCGAAACACCGAGTGCAGCCAAAATAAAGGAGAACTCACCAATCTGTGCCAGAGAAGCACCGACGGTCAAAGCGGTATTGATCGGATAACGGAAGAACAGCACCAGTGCCATCGCGGCAATAGTTTTACCAATCATGATAATCCCGACCACGGCCAGTACATGTAAAGGCTGTTCCAGCAGGATGCGCGGATCAAACAGCATGCCGACGGAGACAAAGAATAAAATCGAGAAAATTTCACGCAGTGGCAAGGTTTCTTCTTCGGCACGATGACTGAAATCAGATTCTTTCACCACCATCCCGGCAAAGAAAGCACCCAGTGCCATCGACACGCCAAAGATCTTATAGGCACCAAAGGCAATCGAGACGGCAGCAGCCACCACTGTTAAGGTAAACAGCTCACGTGAACCCAGACGTGCCACCACCTGTATGATCATCGGAATCAAGCGTTTACCAATAATCAGCATGAAGGCAATAAAGCCTGCGACTTTAAGTAAGGTAATCCCTAAGGTAAGCCAGATATTCTCATCGCTTGCGCCTTCCAGCGCCTGCCCACCTAAAAGTACCGCAGTGGCAGGTAACAGTACCAGCGCCAAGACCATAACCAGATCTTCGACCAGCAACCAGCCAACAGCAATCCGGCCATTGATCGAATCGAGCAGGCCACGATCACCAAGGGCTTTGAGTAGAACCACGGTACTGGCACAGGACAGGCTTAGGCCGAAGACCAGCGCTGAACCAAAGCTCCAGCCCCACAGCATCGAAACTCCGACTCCGAGCAAGGTGGCAACTGCAATCTGTAAAATCGCACCAGGCAGGGCAATCCGGCGTACCTGCATCAGATCGTTCAGGGAAAAATGCATCCCGACGCCAAACATCAGGAACATGACGCCAAGTTCTGCCAGCTGATTGGCCAGATGAATATCACCGACCACACCGGGCGTGTGGGGACTAATCAGAATACCGGCAATTAAGTAACCGATCAAAGGGGGAAGACGTAGCCGTGCAGCGAGATAGCCAAAGACCAAAGCTAAGCCAAAACCAACAGCCAGTAATATAATGAGCTCTACGTCATGTGGCACTAAATACTCCTTTAGCTAGGTTTATTGGGAAATAAGCACAAAAAGTGCCAAAACATGCAGAAAGTTTATCAAGCCGGATAAAAAAAGTGCAAAAAAAAACGACCCGAAAAGGTCGTTTTTTAAAGAAACTAAAATTATTTGATTTTAGCTTCTTTGAAGATTACGTGTTGACGGATTTTTGGATCAAATTTTTTGATTTCCATTTTTTCCGGCATAGTACGTTTGTTCTTAGTCGTGGTATAGAAATAACCTGTACCAGCTGAAGAAACTAAGCGAATTTTATCACGCATGGTTCAGACTCCTTAGATCTTTTGACCTTGAGCACGTAGGTCAGCAACAACCTTTTCAATGCCCAATTTGTCGATAATACGCATACCTTTAGTGGTTAAACGAAGACGTACAAAACGTTTTTCGCTTTCTAACCAGAAACGGTGGTGGTGCAGGTTCGGCTCGAACCGGCGCTTAGTTTTGTTGTTGGCGTGTGAGACGTTGTTACCAACGACTGGACGCTTGCCGGTAACTTGGCAAACCTTAGACATGGTGTAACTCCATTGATTTAGCCAACAGCAAATCTGTATGGCCAGTCAAAAATAAACGGATTGAAATCATTCAAGGGGCGTTTTATATCAAAAATGCGCTTAAAAGACAAGCGATTTTCGTCAAAACGCGGCACGAACTATATCGATAGCTCATGCCTTGATCATTTAGCGGAGAAGTGTCTTCGAAATCAGCTTGTGAATCGGTTTATTGAACGGTGGCAGAATGTATTTCAAGCTATACAGCTTTGGATTCGACATTACTGAGCGTTCATGCGACAAACTGAAGAAGCCTTCTGGGCCATGGTATTTACCCATACCTGATGCACCGACACCCCCAAATGGTAGATCGTCCTGCGCAACATGGGTCAGTACCGTATTTTGCCCGAAATGCCCTGAATGGGTACGCTGTGCGACATAATCGGCACGCGCCTGATCAAAGTCGAAGTAGTATAAAGCAAGTGGGCGTGGACGGCTATTAATAAAGTCGATGACATCGTCAATTTGATCATATTCCATGATCGGGAGCAGCGGACCAAAGATTTCATGCTGCATGATCTGCATCATCGGGGTGACATTGGTCACGATGGTCGGTGCAATCTTGCGCAGATCAGCCGAGTTTTCACTGCGTGGATTAATTTCAATGACTTGCGCACCCTGTTCGCGAGCATCATCCAGATAACCTTGCAGACGGTTATATTGTTTGTTATTGATAATCGAGGTGTAATCCTGATTATGGGTGATATCCGGATACATACTTTCGACACAGGCTTTAAAGTGATCAATGAACTCAGCCGTCTTGCCACGAGGCATGAACATATAATCTGGCGCTACACAGGTCTGACCGGCATTCCACAGTTTGCCCACCGCAATCCGCTGCGCAACATCACGTAGATCAATTGATGGATGCACCAGTACCGGCGATTTACCGCCCAGTTCCAGAATCACCGGAACCAGATTTTCGGCAGCGGCTGCCATGACGGTTTTACCGACCGCAGTTGAGCCAGTGAAAATCAGTTTATCGAAAGGCAAGCGACAGAAGGCATCTGAAATTACACCGCCACCATTCACTACAGCGACCAATTCTTTAGGGAAGGCTTCAGCCAGCGCTTTTTCCAGAACTTCACCAAAAGCAGCGGATGCACTGGAAATTTTGATCATGGCATGGTTGCCGGCCGCCAGTGCGCAAATCAAAGGGCCAATCGACAATAACAGCGGATAGTTCCAAGGTGCGATAATCCCGACCACACCCAAAGGCTGATATTGTACCCAGGCTTTAGCCGGCTGGTGAATAATGCCCACATGACGCTTGGAAGGTTTCATCCACCGGGTCAGGTTTTTGCTGTAATATTTGATATGTTCCAGACAGGTGAGCAGTTCACCAATCTTGGTTTCCCCGATTGAACGGTTACCATAGTCCTGATTAATTGCATCAGCAAATTGATCTTGATACTTAACTAAGATACGCTTAAGTCGAGCTAAACGATCGATACGTTCCTTTGCAGTCGGCAGAGGGTAGTGTAAGTAAGCGTGTTTTTGTTGCGCCAAGACTTCATTCAGATATTGGCTATCAAAAAAATGTGGTGTCATTGATGTTGTTTTTGTGTGACTGTTCATGCCGCACTACCATTATTCAAAAATCGATTAATTAATTTTTAGAGCAAATACTCTAATTAGTCAAGTGACTTTGTGTGTTAGCCTGCTAATGCATGAACTGAATGGTTATTTTAGGATGTCCCAAACCAAAACCTTAAAAACTAAAGAGCGTATCTTGCAGCTCAGTTTGCAGCTGTTTAACGAGCGTGGCGAACGATCGGTAACCACCAATCACATTGCGGCTGAACTCGGCATGAGCCCGGGTAACCTGTATTATCATTTCCGCAATAAAAATGAAATTATTAAAGAATTGATGGAACAGTACCAGCACCAGACCCTGGAAATGCTGGCGCTGCCGGATGACCGTGCGCTGGATGCCAATGACAAGGTGCATTATTTTCAGGTACTGAGCAGCCAGTTATGGGCTTACCGTTTCCTGCATCGTGATGTCTATCATCTGGTAGAAAATAACGAAGATTTTCGCAAGATGTATCCACGCTTTGCCGGTCAGGTGATGCAGCAGGGCCAGAAAATCTATAAAGGCTTTGTTAATGCAGGCCTGATGGACATGACCGATTCAGAGATTGAAGCACTGATTATTAACCTGTGGATTGTGCTGACCAACTGGACCAACTTCCTGTATATGTCAGGTCATTTAACCGATTCCAATACGCTGGAAGAAAAATGGGTCTGGCAGGCACTGCGCCAGATGGTATTCCTGGAAGGGGCGTATTTACGTGGTGAAAGTCGTCAAACCTATGAAGGTTTATTGAGTAGTTTGGGCTCTTCGGAACTTTTTGCCAGCCTGTCGTCATCTAAAGATTCTGAATCTGAACAAACTATTCAGAATATCAAAGAAACGCGCTAGAATACTCGGCTTATTTTTAATTTAACTGATTAGTGACTTAAACCAACATGAATATGACGACTGCTAACACCGCACGTTTATTGATTACTTGTGAAGACAAGCCGGGCATCGTGCAGGCTGTTTCGAGCTTCTTGTATCATCAAGGTGCCAACATTACTGCGCTTGACCAATATGCGACAGCAGCGCAGGGCGGACGTTACTTCATGCGCGTTGAATTTGAATTAGATAATCTTCAAAGTCGTAAAGAAAGTATTATCCAGACTTTTGCAGCGAATGTGGCAGAACGCTATGGCATGCAATGGCGTCTGGCTCTGGTCAGTGATGTGAAAAAAGTCGGTATTCTGGTGTCTAAAGTCGATCATGCCTTGCTTGAGCTGTTATGGCGTCATGCGCGTGGTGGTCTGCCTTGTGAAATTACCAAAGTAGTATCGAATCACGAGACTTTACGCGAAGCAGTTGAAAACTTTGGCATTCCATTTGAAGTCGTGCCGGTGAACAAAGACAACAAACCTGAAGCTTATGCAGAAATTGATCAGCTGATGCAAGGCAATGACTTGTTGGTGCTGGCACGTTATATGCAGATTTTAGATGAAGAATTTGTCAGCAAGTGGGAAATGAAAGTGATCAACATTCATCATTCTTTCCTGCCAGCTTTCGTGGGTGCCAATCCGTACAAACAGGCCTATGAAAAAGGCGTGAAGCTGATTGGTGCAACTGCGCACTATGTGACTGCTGATCTGGATCAAGGTCCGATCATCGAGCAGGATGTGGAGCGCGTGAACCATGACTTTACTGTTGAACAGTTACGTGAACTCGGTCAGGACGTGGAACGTAATGTATTGGCCCGCGCGGTGAAATGGCATCTGGAAGACCGTATTATTGTCGATGGCAACAAGACTGTCGTGTTCCAATAAGACTTGCATTGCATTTTAAAAAGGCATACTTTTAGTGTGCCTTTTTTTGTTTTGATGCAAAAAAAGTCAGTCAAAGGTAGGATTAGCGGTTGCAAATGAAAACACTTCTCATTTATTATTGGCATACTTTAATTGTGCTAACCGATGAGCTTGATAGTTTGTTCCACATCATCTCCTCAAGGTAATAGATTTAATGAGTCAAGTTGCTGCGCCCCAAATGCCTACACCGCCGAATCAGATGAAAAAGAAAGTCATCTCTATCGTGGCGGCTGTACTGGTTGGGCATGTGGGTGTGTTATATGCGATCAGCCAGATGAAAGCACCTGAGCTGACACCCATTGATAAGCAACCCTTAAAAGTGCGCTTTGTTAAACTCCAGGAAGCGCCAAAACCTTTACCGCCAAAGCCGAAGGCCGAGCCACAAAAAGAGCCGCCTAAGCCTAAAGAAGTCAAAATTGTCGATAAACCGCTGCCACCACCACCGAAAAAAGTAGAAAAAATCGAGCAGGTGAAAAAGGCTGAAGCGCCAAAAGTGGTTAAAGCACCGCCAGTTGAAGCAAAACCAACCCCAAGTCCGGTTGTACCGACAGTGGTCACTGAAACTAAAGTGAAATCGGCACCCGCTCCAGTCGCGCCACCTGCGCCTGTGGCACCGCCAGCACCTGCTGCTGCGCCATCACCGAAAAGTGTATCAATTGGTGGGGGCGTGTCTTGGCAGCGTTCACCAAAAGTCTCACTCTCTGCAGGTGAATTAAAATCAGCCTGTTCACTGGTAGTAGACGTTTCAGCGAATGAGCAGGGTAAAGTGGTCTCTGCGACTGCACGAAATTCAAGTTGTAGCCCGGCAGTAACGCGCAAAGTAGAAGCCGCGGTACGTCGTGCACAACTCACCAAATATGTTGAAAATGGTGTGGCTTATCCAACCCGCGTGGAACAGCCTTTCGATTTTCAGGTTAAATAACGGCTCACCCATTAGGAGTTCGAATATGAACTTTTCAGTTTATTGGCAACACGCTGATGCAGTCAGTAAAACACTGTATTTCGTGTTATTGGCAATGTCGATTGCGACATGGACCATTTTTGTGCTGCGTTTGATGGGCACTCGCCAACTGAAACAGATTGCCTATGCTCAGTTATCTAAAGCATTGGAACAACTGAAAACCAAACTGGCTCCTTTGGGCTTTGAACAGCGTAAGGCAGTGGCAGAACAGGCGCTGTTACGCCAGATTTCAGCAGAAAAAGCCAATGCCGAAAAAGGTGTATCAGTTCTGGGTACTATCGCATCGATCTCTCCATTTGTCGGTTTGTTCGGTACAGTATGGGGCATCTTCCATGCGCTGGTTGCGGTTGGTAAAAGTGGTCAGGCTGGTCTGGCACAAGTGGCAACCCCAGTCGGTGAAGCATTGATTATGACTGGCTTAGGTCTAGCAGTCGCGATTCCTGCGGTACTGGCTTATAACATCTGTGTACGTGCTAATCGTGGCTTGGCTCATGAGTTACAGGATCAGGCACACGGTCTGTTAATTGATACCATGCTGCAACAGGAATCTGCTGCAAAAAAGCCTGATGAAAAAGTAACACAACAGAGTTTCGTGGGAGGTCAAGCTTAATGGCTTTTCAACTGGGTGAAGACAACGATGTAGGCATGAATGAGATGAACCTCATTCCCCTCATCGACATTATGTTGGTATTGATGATCATCTTTCTGGTGACAGCGACCGTTGCGAACCCATCAATTCCATTAACCTTGCCACAAACCACTGCGGAGATTATCGATCTGCCGCCTGAAAATGTCACGATCAGCATCAATGCCGAAGGTGACATTGCCTGGAATGGCGATGTACTGACGCTGGAACAGCTTGAAACCCGTTTTAATGAAGCGGGCCAAGCTGAACGTCAGCCGACCATTGTGTTGAAAGCGGATAAAGAATCACGTTATGACTCGGTGGCGCAAGTCATGTCGCGTGCGAGTGGAGCCGGACTCAGCGATATTGCTTTTGCAACCGATAACTAAGATTCTGAGAGTAAAAAAGCGACTGATTGCAGTCGCTTTTTTTATGCCCATTTTTCGTGAATCTTAATGGGTTTTTAATAGGGTCGTAAATTTGCTGCGTAATTTATTCAATTTTGGCGGAATGGCAAAATTGCAATAGCCCTGGGTCGGGTTCTTGGCAAAGAAGTTTTGATGATAGTCTTCCGCCGGATAGAAAGTTGGAGCAGAGCTTAGTTCAGTCACCACATTGATGCCATCGGCTTTCAGAGCATCGATTGCCTGCTGCGCCTGTTGCTGCTGTTCATCATTCAGATAATAAATCACAGAACGGTACTGGGTGCCGACATCATTGCCCTGACGGTTTAATGTGGTTGGATCATGGGTCGCAAAAAATACATCAAGCAACTGGGTATAGTTAACCTGGTTTTCATCGAAATCGATCAGAATGACTTCGGCATGGCCGGTATTGCCTCCGCAGACATCATCATAGTTTGGCTCAGTCGTATGACCACCTGCATAACCGCTGACGACCTGCTGAACCCCTTGGATCTGTAAAAATACGGCTTCAGTACACCAAAAGCATCCCCCACCGAAAAGTGCCTGTTGCATGGTTGATTCCTCATTCAATTAAATAACTCAATTGGGCTGATGGTTAAATTCCAGCTCATCAGTATGAAAGATAAAAAAGCCTGTCCATACAGGCTTTTTGTAGGGATGTATTAACGCGGCTGAGCAGCACTTTCTAGCTGGATCAAGAGATTCCCATGGCGATCCAGTAATTTTAAGGTTTTAGCAAATACCTGGTAATGCGTCACTTTGGCTAAAGCTTCATTAAATTTCTGATCAAGCTGATCGTTGTTCATACAGGCCATACGGGTAGTGGCCATCTGGCTCAGGGTCAGCGTATCTTTCGCTGCTGTGTAGCTGCCCATAATCCGGTTACAACTATCTGAACCTGAAACGCGCTGGGTACTGGCATCAAATTGCAGACTCGGAACATTGTGTGCGGTTGGCGCAGTCTTGATTTCAGTATTGCCAATCTGGGTCGCAATCCAGGTACGATTTTGCAAAAGTTGTAAATGATTCGCGGTTTGTGTCGTGGCTGTATTAGGCACAGTTTCGCAGCCCATGACCGTTAAAACCGAGCCTAAAATCGCGATTGCAGTTAATTTTTTTAGCATGAGAGATACTCTGATCATTGACTAGCTATTTGTATATAAACAAAAAAATGATCAAGGTTCCAGTTGATTTTGTATCTTTATTGAAGTGGATTTGCTACACAGTTATCGCATGTCTGGTTTCGGTAGACCTTGTCGCATGAGTCTTGAATAGTCCTGACTGGAGAGATTAGCGGTCTGTTCTACCCGTGGATTGACATGCGCGCGTTGATACCAGGTGCGCATATCCCAAGACTGTTCCAGTACTTTCAGGTCATAGAGATAATTTGGTAAATAGCCGGAGGCCAGCAGTCGGTAATCTGAGGGTAGCTGTTGTTGCGATACCGCCTGAACCATATCAAAGACCAGTGTGGTGCAATTACTGGTCAGGGTATTGTACCATTTTGGCTTTTGTGCCAGTTCATCGGCCTGACGCAGATATTCCTTGAATAGCGCTTTAGCCTGAGCTTGCGGCATCTTTACCGGGAAAAAATAGACCTGTTCACCACGGACATTGCTGCGGGTATAAACAATATCCTTTTCGTCTGATGCAACCAGACTCAGTTCATATTTTCGGAAAAAGCCACCAATTGCTGAAAATTCTTCATTCTTTTCCTTGCGGATTTCAATCGAGAAGGTGAGTGGCTTTTGATTGGCAAAATCGAAGCTGACCAAGGTATGGGCAATTTTAGGCCCCATCCAGTAGGAAGTAATGATGTTCACGCCAGTAATCTGATTCAGGTCAAAACTACGGCTTTCCCAGCGTTCGATATAGCGACCATCGGCCTGCCAGTCAAAGTTGCGGATATTGTACAAAGTGACCTGATCGCCTTGCTGCTCATAATGCAGAAGCTGGGCAACTTCAGGATTCCATTCCCGATCCTGACGCGCTTCCAGACTAAAATATCCCAGCAGACAAAACAAAAAGGCCAGAAGATAAAGAACGCTATCGACTTGGCGGGAGATCAGATGCCGGGTGAAATAAATCCCGAGAACGACCAGTGCAAAGGTCAGCCAGAGTCCAATCAGCATCAAGCTGCCGATTTTTCCAATAGGTTGATGCACCCAAAGCATCAGGCTGAGCCACAAACTCGACAGAATGACGAATAAAGTAAACAGACTGCCCAGCAGCCACAGACTCCAGTGCCTGGAAATATATTCGCGTCCCTGCATCATCACTTTTTCATGAGAAATAGGTTTTATTTTCTGTAGGTTGCGAACTCAAAAGCAATGCCGGTTTTGTCGTCGATATGTTGCTCGGCGGCGACCTTTTTAAATTCCGCTGGAATCTCTGGATAATAGGCATCGCCCTGTACATCCAGTTCGACATGGGTCAGTTCCAGACGGTCTGTAATATTCATGGTCTGTTTAAAGATTTCACCGCCACCAATGATGAAAATGGTTTCGGGTTTTTCTGAAGCCTTCACATCTGTCAGGGCCTGACTCAACGCATCTTCAATGCTATAAGCGACTTTGGTGCCTGCAAATGCCCAGTCTGGATCACGGGTAATCACCCAGTTCACCCGTTTAGGCAGAGTACGTCCCATTGATTCTAGTGTCTTGCGACCCATCACCACCACACCACCTTGGGTGATTTCCTTGAAGTGCTTCAGATCGGCAGAGATATGCCAAGGTAGATCATTGCCCTTGCCGATACAACGCTGCTGATCCATGGCGACGACGTGTACAACTTCTAAATCTTGAAATGACATGTATTGATCCTTCTCATCAAACCCAAAGCCCTTCGTGTAATTTTTTACTGGTACGAAGGAGAGGTTAACAATTTATATTGATTGCCTTCATGCTTTAGGGCTAGGAATATATTTTAAAAGGAGGTGGCGATTCACGCGTGGTAAAAAACCTCTTCCTAGCCCTCTCCTAGGAGGGGGAACTTTATAATAAAGAACATTAAACAGCGACAGGGGCTTTAATTCCTGGATGAGATTCATAACCGACAATTTCGATATCTTCAAATTTGAAATCGAACAGGTCTTTAATCTCGGGATTTAGTTTTAATTGACAAAGGCCGAGTGGCTCACGGCTGAGCTGTAATTGTGCCTGTTCAAAATGATTGCTGTACAAGTGGGTATCGCCACCAGTCCAGACAAAGTCACCCACTTCCAGATCACAGACTTGCGCGATCATATGCGTCAACAAAGCATAGCTGGCAATATTAAATGGTACACCCAAAAATACATCGGCACTGCGCTGATACAACTGACAAGACAATTTGCCATTGTGCACAAAAAACTGGAACAGGGTATGGCAAGGGGGTAAGGCGACCTGACCCGCTTCATTCGGGTTCCAGCCGGACACGATCAGACGACGCGAATTCGGATTAGTTTTAATTTCATTGATCAACCATTTGATCTGGTCAAAACCGTCCTGATTATAGCTATTGTCTGCATTCTTGCTGGCCCCAAAATTACGCCATTGATGGCCGTAAACTGGACCCAGTTCGCCTTCAGGACGGCCAAAACGTGCAGTCTGTTCTGCGGTCGCCCATTCATCCCAAATCGAGACTTTATTGTCTTTTAAATACTGAACATTGGTATCACCTTTCAGGAACCACAACAGTTCAATCACGATAGAACGGAAATGAACTTTTTTGGTGGTGAGTAAAGGAAAACCTTGGGAAAGATCAAAGCGCATCTGATGACCAAATACCGAACGTGTACCTGTACCGGTACGGTCGCCTTTATCGCCGCCGTTGTCGAGGATATGTTGTAAAAGGTCAAGATATTGGCGCATAGTTCTCTCTATTTGAATCTGTTGAAAATTGCCGTTTTAACAGCAGAATGGATTATTTTATAATCAATTTTCTGTCGAAAGGGACAATTTAAATTGCGCACATCATAGCATTTTTTGATGAGCTTTCATCGCCCAAATTGAGAATAAAAAAGACCTCCTGATAGAGGTCTTTTGATTGCAGTTTAAGCGGTTTTATGGCCCGTATGGACGGTATGAATCAGATCAGACAGATCATAACTAAGGGTGCTGCATAACTTAAATATTCGCGTTGAGTCGCTTCGTCCAGACTGGTGTCGCGATGTAATCACCATAAATATTCTTTATTCGGCTCGCCCACGAGTGCCGTCTGATAATCCGGATCGATTTTTAAGACCCAATAATCGCCCTTGGTAAACGGGATCCCATGCAAGCCTTCAGGTAAAAATCTGATTTCAAGCTTGGCATGTTCTGCATCGACAATGATCGCTTCAGCAATGGCTTCATCCACCTTGCCATTTTCATTCAAGCTCTATACCGCAGAAATATCGGTGCTGTCTTCAGGTTGGCGCTTCATCGGCAAGTGTGCAATGTCATACCAGGTACTTAAATATTGTTCTAAATTAAAATTTGAAACGGTACTTAAAGTCTGACTCATTTTTCTTCTCCGTTTAGTTCAAGGTTTAAAAATGCCGCATCAGTGTAATACAGGCGGTAAAGCTCAAAATGATGTAATCATGTGGTGAAATGTTATCTGAAAATGGCCGAGCTATAGCTTAAAGTCACACGTTTGAGTAGAAAAAGATAAGGACTCATTTTGTATAGTTCAGGCTAAAAAAGCTTTGCAAGGCATTGGAATTGGCTTTGCTTTACATTTTTTTTGCAAAGATGATGGGTTTTGTAACTGTATGAGAAAGAACGGCTTAATTTGAATGCCGGAAAAATAGACAAATTTATTTACATTTTTAATGTGAAAGATAACATTTAAACGACTAGTATTCTCGGCTTGTTAACAATATGAAAGCCTAAATTACAGGCGAGGAGCGGTTGGTAAGGCATGATCTATGATCATCAAGTAAACATGAGCGAAGTATATGCTCCTGTCCAAGCGAATATCATGGTGCGTTCCCAATCGGAGCAAAGACCTAAAAAGTCATCCCAAAAAGCCACTGTCCGTAACGCTTCAGGCGTAAGCAATGGCCATCGTATCAATATCGAGAAATTTACCAGTTATCTGCAAGGCATTACCCGAAATACCAGTACACAGAAATGTGCGCGCAGTATTCGTGTCGGTCTGCAATCTTCTGGTGCGAAAATTGTGAATCATCCGGTCGCAGCGGCAGATTGGGGAAGTACCCTGATGCAGCTGGGTTATAAGAAAATTAATGCTTCTTTTGATCGGCCGAAAAAAGGCGATATCTATATTATTGACCGTACTCAGGGACATAAATATGGACATATCGCGGCTTATTCAGGTAGTGCCTGGGTATCAGATTTTAAACAGCGAGATCATGCGGTTTATCGCAATAAAAACGTGACTTATAGTTACTATCGTCTGGAAACTTACTTCTAAGAAAACACTGCGAAGTGATCAGTCCTCAAAACGCTTCGCACGGCTTTCATAGATTGAAACAATAAATAATCCAATCGCGGCAAAGCCAAGACATTGCAGACCCAAGGCAAATTTGCCCCATTGCTGGTGCTGTTCTGGCAAATAGCCAAACAGGGTAATTAAGGCAATGATGGGAATGACCCGGCTCAAGGCGCTAAAGCCATTTGCATAGGGATTGGATTTTGAGATTTTCAGGCGAAAATGGTGCAGTAAATGTACGACAATTCCAATCGCTAAACTCACCCCAACAAATACCGGACCTAACTGGGCCACAGTCGATGCCGCATAAATCAAAATACAGGTCGCGATGACAACGATGAGTTTGATTTGACGGCTACAGCGTTCCGAATACCAAAATTCAAGCATGGGGTGAACCCGAATCTGATTTGTTCTGATTGAGCAGGGATAGTGGAGAAAACAGGCAAATCGCCAGTGCCATAAATGCAATGCCTTGTGCACCCGGAATCAGGATTTCACCCTGTTGCATATTCATAAAAACTAAAGCAATCAATAAGGCAATTGGAATCCAGGTCAGTAATCTATACAGCAAACCGGTCGGGTTTTTGCTGGAAAAGTGGATTTTGCAGTAACGGCAGATCAGAAAAATGATGCCGGTACCGACAAACATCAGAATCGAATCTAAGGGCAGTGGTTCCATCCAGTACAAGCCTGCAGCTGTCGCTGCAATCACAATAAAGATCAACAGTTTTTTGAGAACAGA
The DNA here is from genome assembly GCA_002332985.1 of Acinetobacter lwoffii. Taxonomy (GTDB): domain Bacteria; phylum Pseudomonadota; class Gammaproteobacteria; order Pseudomonadales; family Moraxellaceae; genus Acinetobacter; species Acinetobacter lwoffii_N. The sequence goes on from DDAT01000002.1 coordinate 61,985, forward strand.
TACCTGCGGATTAAACCAGAACTCAAGCATAATGATGAAAGAATAGAAGAGATAATCGGCACTTTAGCATATTTTGAGTATAAAAAAGCGAGGCCTTTGCCTCGCTAAATTACGCGATTTTCTCAGCTATTTTTTTGTGGACCCCAGTCATATATTTTCTTCTGATAGGCATACCACATCATCCACAAGCCAATCAGGATCATTGGTAGGCTCAGGAATTGTCCTTTGCTCATCCAGCCAATAAACAGTTGGCCATTGTCCGGCTCACGGAAGAATTCAACCACAAAACGTGCCAAGCCATAACCGATCAGGAACAGCGCAGAAACTGCCATACGTGGACGTGGCTTCGAGCTGAACCACCACAGTATAATAAACAGGATCAGGCCTTCACATAGTGCCTGATAGAGTTGAGATGGATGACGAACCAGTTGCAGCGGATCGGTCGGAAAGATCATGCCCCAGGCAAAGTTTGGGTCGGTGATCTGACGGCCATACAGTTCGCCACCAATAAAGTTACCAATTCGGCCAAACATCAAGCCTGTCGGTACGCAAGGTGCGATAAAATCCAGAGTCTGGAACCAGGTCATCTTATATTTCTTGCACCACCACAACATGGCCAGAATGACCCCGAGGAAACCGCCGTGGAAACTCATGCCACCGGTCCAGATCTGGAACAGCCATAAAGGATCGGCCAGGAACTGAGAAAAACCGTAGAAGAAGACATAACCGACACGGCCACCGATGATCACACCGAGTGCACCGAAGAAAATCAGGTCAGACACCATATCCGGTGTCCAGCCACGTTGTTTGGCGCGAAACGTCGCCAATCCCCAGGCAAATAAAAATGCCAGTAAGTACATCAGTCCATACCAGTGGACTTGTAAGGGCCCGAGCGAAATCGCGACGGGATCAATATTGGGATAGGTGAGCATTCCTGTTCCTTGTGATTCTGTTTTGCACAGATTTTAGCTTAAAGCAAAGAAAAATGTTGTACATTCAATGTGTAAAGATCGAGAGCGTAAATTATGTGTATCGTGGCATTGGCTTGGCGGGTTCTGGATCAGAGCTCATTATGTCTGATTTCAAATCGGGATGAGTTCTATCAGCGTCCTACGCAGGAGCTGCATGAATGGGAGAATAGTCCGATAATTGCCGGGCAGGATTTACAGTCGGGCGGTACCTGGATGGGGATTACGGCTTCCGGTCGCTGGGCGGTGATTACCAATTTTCGTGATGGACAGGACAAAGGGCATTATCCGACTTCACGTGGACATATCATCCAGAACTTTTTAGATTCTGACTTAACGCCGATTCGTTTTGCTCAAGATCTGGAACAACGCCAGTGTGACTATGCCGGCTTTAATCTTTTTATTGGAAATCAAGATCAGGCCGTATATATGAGCAATCGCGGTGAAGCACCACAAGTACTGGCGCATGGCGTCTATGTGGTTTCGAATGGCCTGATAAGCGAAGACTGGTACAAGACCCGACATTTACGTAAACGCTTTACCCAGGAATTTTTACCGATGCTGCAACAACAGGAGATCGCAGAAGCAGATTTGTGTCATGCAGTCTGGGATATTCTGGAAGACGAACGCAAGGTGATTCCTGAACTTCTGCCAGATACCGGCATCTCCGTGGAAATGGAACAGCTGCTGTCTTCGACTTTTATTCAGAGTCCGGCCTATGGCACCCGATGCTCCAATTTTTTGAGAATGCAGCAGGGACAATGGCACTGGATTGAGAAGTCACAACAAGGTGCGACCGCAGGTCAAACTATTGAGAAAATAATTAGCCTGAAATAATCACCGGATATAAAAAATGCCGACATCTGCCGGCATTTTTGAATAACAGCTTTTTATGCGGTCGCTTGTTCCAAAGCTTCACCCGCAATGGCACCGCCATCTTTACGGGTAATGACCACAGTCGCAGAGCGAGGCACTTTACCTAAACGGCTATAACGCTCGCTTTGGTTGGCTGGCCATGCACCCCCTGGATGCTGAACGTTGACGAAAATCGCCTTGTAGTCCGGGGTAATAGTCACGCCGGTAATTTCACAACCCGATGGACCAGTCAAAAAGCGACGAACACGATCATTGCTGAGTTTGGCACCAACAAAGGTTTCCTGTCCTTCTGCCTTGGTACTGGCGGCAATCGCTTTAGCACCATCACCCACAGTACCCGGAAGTGCTGCCAGCATCATGCAGTTGGTTTCATCAGTGTACTGACCATCATCCGTCTGAATCCACAGAATCCCGCGCGGATCGAACCACATGCCATCCGGGCTGGAGAAGTCATTTAAATCATCCAGACCTGACAGGTTGATGTTAGAAGCAGCACGTGCTTCTGCACCGAACAGGAAAATATCCCAAGTAAAACTTGTCGCTGTCACTGTATTTTCAGCTTCACTGAAACGAATGATATGACCATTCATATTGCCTGAGTTGCTAGCTGACGAGCCTTTAAAATCGATGTAGCTACGTGGGTTGGCAGCATCAGTTTCATATGTACGACCACGGTTGCTGTTGTTGGTAAGCGTCACATAGACTTCACCATTTTCGGGATTCACTGCCACCCATTCTGGACGGTCCATTTTGGTCGCACCAACATGGTCAGCAGCAAGACGGGCATTGATGACGATGTCATCCTGGCCTGCAAATGGATAGATTTCATTGGCAGTAGTTAAACCATTTTTGCCATGAGTCAGTTCTAGCCATTCACCTGTACCGTCATCATTGAATTTAGCGACATATAATGTCCCTTTATCCATGTATTTATCACCAGCAGTATAACCACCATTGACGTCTTTCGGATCCCAGACGGCTTCAGAAACAAATTTATAGATATATTCGCCGGTCGCGTCATCACCCATATAGAACGCTAATGGCTGACCCGGAATAGGGTTGCTACAGCGGCAGTCTTCGTGTGCAAAACGACCCAGTGCAGTACGTTTAACTGGACGTGTAGTCGCGCTAAATGGATCAATTTCTACAATGAAGCCACAGGTATTCATGACATTACGATAATCTGCTAAAGCATTTGCGCCTTTAACTGAAATATCCCAACGATCATAAAGTCCTTTATCACCGGTTAATTCAGCAACAGGAGTATTCCAGCGGTATTGAGACGAACGGGCATCAGTACCACCACGACCATAACGAGATAATGAAATTTCTTCTTTTGCAATAGCGCGGGTGTCGTTGGCTTGACGAGCGAAATAACCACTCCAGTTTTCTTCAGCCGTTAAGTAAGTTCCCCATGGCGTATAACCATTACCACAGTTGGCAAAGGTACCGCGAGTCAATGTTCCATCTGGTGAGAAAATAGTTTTGACGAGGTCAGAACCACGCGCTGGTCCATTAATTTCCATCTCGGTTGCTGCAGTGATACGACGGTTAAAATTAGAATTTAAGTTGATTTTAACGTCTTGTGTATTTGCATCTTTGCTGATCTCAATAACAGAAACACCATGCGCATTCACTTCACGGAGTACCTGATCTTCTGGACGTACGCCATCGATGGTAATTGTACCTTCTGGTGTATGGAGCTGAGATTGTTGTAGATATTCGTGGTTTAAAACAAGTAAACCTTGTGTTGATTCTTTCGCAGCATAATTTTTGTTGGTTGGATGCATACCGAAGAAGCTCATACCATCATGGTTATCGCCTGAACGGAACTGGTAAGAGGCACCAGAAGCTAAGGTCGTATCGGTCTTTTCTGGATAAGCAGGGTTGATTGGATCGCCTACTGCATACAATACTTTAAGCTCATAACCTTCAGGAACACTGAAGAAGTTTTGGGTATTCTTGCGAACCGGCTCAAAGGCTAATTTATTCGGACGTGCTTTTAGGTCACTCCATGCATGTTGATCTGGGCTGGTGGTGTCTGGCGGTGTCGTTGGATTACTGTCAGGAGTACCAGAATCATTATCATCATCTGAACAACCACTTACTGTTGCCGCAAATGCTAATGCCATTGCCCCACTTGTAGTTTTCGCAATAAAGCTACGACGGCTAGTATATTGGTCCAGAATCGTTTGGAAGTGCGTGTTATTTGAGTTGTTACTGTCTTCAACCAGATCTTGGCAAGGTATCATATCTTCGTTTTTCATTTTAAAGTCCCAATTAAAAAATAAGTGCTTGGTGATGTAGAAGTTTTCAATACCTTAAGCTTGGGATGTGACAGTAATCTTAAGAAAATGTTGCATTAAAGTTAAATAAATCAGTATTTTATTGAAAATTAAAAACAAAAAGACAGCCAGAGCTGCCTGAGTAAGTTGATATTTTTTTTGTTTTGGATGGTTATTATTATTCGGTCTTTAAACGACGTTTCTCAATCAGTTTCCCTGCCAGCAAACCCAGTTCAAACAGTAGCCACATCGGGACAGCCAGCATGATCATCGACAGGGCATCCGGAGGGGTGACAAACATCGCTACAAAGAAGCAGCCCACAATAATAAAGCGCCGTTTCTCTACCAGAGTCTGTGTCGAAACTGCGCCAATCAAGATCAGAACCAGGGTAATAATAGGAATTTCAAAGGTAAAACCAAAGACCAGAAACAGCTTTAAACAGAAGCTGAGATAACTGTTAATGTCGGTCATCGGTGCCACAGTTTCCGGCGAAACACTGATAAAAAAATGCAGAATCGAGGGCAATGCCACAAAGTAGGCAAAACTGATACCGGTATAAAACAGCACGATACTGCCGATCAGAAGCGGCAAGGCCAAGCTCTTTTCTTTGGCATAGAGCGCAGGCTTAATAAAGGTCCAAAGCTGATACAGGATAAACGGCATCGCGATCATCAGCGCGACAAAGAAGTTCAGCTTAAAAGGTGCCATGAAGGTTGCAGTGACATCCGTGGCAATCATGGTTGAACTGGCAGGTAGCTGTGCACGCAACGGTTCGGACAACCATTGGTAAGTCTGATTGGCAAAGGGTAATAAGCAGAAAAACAGGCCAATCAGGACAGCAACCACTTTAAACAGATGCTTTCTTAAGATGATCAAATGCTGGGTAATCGGCATCTGTTCGAGGTTCAGCGCTGCAGCATCATTGGAGGCTGGTGTGGTCGGCAAGGATGTCATACGGCCACCTTCATTTCTGTATAGCGTTGTTCGGAAATCATGGTTTGAATTGCTGTAGGCTTGGGTAAATACACGGAGGATACAGGCTGTCGCACCGGCTGATAGCTGAGCAAGGGCTGAGCAGACTGAGGCTTTATTTTTACTTCATCGCTTACCATCGGTTGCTGCAAATCTGTCATTTGTGCCTGCATCTTGGCTTCCAGTTCCTGAATCCGTTGCATTTCAGCCTGCATCTGTTCACGTAGCTCGGACAGGCGCAATTCACGATCAAGATCATTCTGAACATTGCTCACCATACGCTTGATCTTACCGTACCATGTTCCGACAAAACGGACTGCTTCCGGAAGTTTATCTGGCCCAAGAACCAAAAGCGCAATAATCCCGAAAATCAGCAGCTCGGTCATTCCAATATTGAGCATAGCGAACTCTTAACTTTTAACCGAATGTTCAGGCGTTTTGACCTGGGCATCAATGGTGCGTGGCTCTGCAAGCTTGGCCTGTTCAGCCTCTTCATCCTTTACTGATTTTTTAAAGTCTTTAATCGCGCCGCCGACGTCTTTACCCAAATTTTTAAGTTTCGATGTACCGAACAATAAAATCACCACAATTGCGAAAATCAGCACATGCCAAATTGATAATCCTGCCATTATTTTATCCTCTATATTTCATGCACCTATCTCAGCAGGCTTGTATGACAGCGCGGTGACGCTTTGATGACAGTTTGCCGACACGGCAGCAGGGGAATGGCTTACTCATATAAAAATTTCATAATTCAATGAAAAGTATGCTGTGCTAGCATACAGCTTGATATGGAAATCTCAGCAGCATTGTCATGGCCTTGATTCTTCCCCTCCTGTCTTTTCTGATCGGTTATTGGGGTGTGCAATATTTAAAACCGGTTCGACCTCTCTTGGCAGCTTTATTGGCACGGGTCCTGATTCCGGTACTGATTATTTACAATATGGTGTTTTACCAAGAGGGCAGTTTGTGGTTAATTGCCTTTAGCTTTTTCTGTTCCTGTGTGTTCTTTGCCTTATTTTATTTCACCCTGAAAAATAAACTGCGTGCCTTATGCCTGAGCTATTTAAATGGGGCATGGCTGGGAATTCCTTTTGCACTGGCAGTTTTTGGCCCGCAAGCGACCAGTACCGTAGTTGCCCTGTACATCGGTGGTTCCTTGTTTGGCAATGTCTGTGCGGTGATGGCAGTCAGTGAAGCCAGACAAGATAGCGGCTATATTTTAAAGAATGTGCTGCTCTCACCACCTGTGGTGGCACTGTCTGTAGCAGCTTTATTATCATTTTGGGATTTGAGTCATTGGCAGCAAGTGCCTGGGATAGAGATACTGTATCAGGCCAATAAAGTACTGGTCACTTTTAGCGGCATGTGTGTGCTGGGAATGTGGCTGAGCAATGTGCGGATCAGCCGCTTCGATTTAATGCGTAGTCTGCAACTGATTTTTTATAGAGGGCTATTTGCGGTTTTGCTGTGTGTTGCCGCCTATTATTATTTACCTATTCCGCAGCAGACGCTGACCTATGCGGTACTGCTGATGTTCTTTTTATTGCCGCCTGCAGCCAATATTGTGGCACTGGAAACCCATTATCAGGGAACAGGCCATTCCGCCAAATATATTGCTTCGGGAACTTTGGCCAGCGCGATCTTGATTGCCTTATATGGGGTAATCGTGCATGCGTTGATGCCTACGCTATAGATTCCCTCTACTTTTAGGAGATGAGAAACGCTGTTTCGCAAGGGGAGAGGTGTATTTTAAAAATCCCTCACCCCAGCCCTCTCCCAAAGGGAGAGGGGGTAATGAGAGGAGAAACTTACTTCTCCAAACTCTTCTTAAACAGCTGCATCGCCTGACCACGATGACTGATTTTATTCTTTTCTTCCTTGCTCATTTCTGCACTGGAAATTCCCAGTTCCGGTAACCAGAACAACGGGTCATAGCCAAAACCATTTTCACCACGAGCTGCCTCTAGAATCTCGCCTTTCCAGATGCCCTGGAAAATTTGCGGTAATGGATCTTCGGCATGTTGGACCAGGGCCAGTACACAAACAAACATGCCTTCAATCACTTCACCCTCTTGGCGTAAGGGTTTGAGATCAGTCAAAAGCTTTTCATTATTGGCGGCATCGTTGCCATGCTCGCCGGCATAACGAGCCGAGTAAATGCCGGGAGCGCCTCCAAGAACCGGCACACAAATGCCTGAATCATCTGCAATAGCAGGTTTTCCGGAAATTTTAGAAGCATGACGTGCCTTGATAATCGCATTTTCTACAAAGCTTAGACCATCTTCGATCGCATCTTCGATATTCAACTTGCCCTGGGCCACGACTTCAACCGGCAGTTGTAGCTCGGCAAACAGTTTTTCAAACTCGGCAATCTTACCTTTGTTATTACTCGCCAATACCAGTGTGCCTTGGGATAACCAGTCAGTTGCAGCCATGTTAAAACTCATTATTAGATAAAGAATGGGCGCTATTTTAGCAATGGATGAAGAATATGCGGCAATAAAAAAGCACCCGAAGGTGCTATTTATACCATTCAGCTTATTGTGCCTGAATCCATCTGTCGGCACGGTCACGCGCCTGACGGATCTGCTCTTGGGTTAAATTCGCCGCTAAGGCAGTTTTCTTGCCTTCAGATAAAGTAATCACTTTATTGTCGAGCATGCCATCACGGGTAGACAGTTCATACCACTGGTAAGCACCCATATAGTTTTTCTTTTTCTCTTCCATCATTGCCAGGTTAAAGCTGGCACGGTTATCGCCACGGCTAGCTGCTTTTTCAAAATACTGACGTGCCAGCGCTTCATCTTTTCTGGTGCCAATACCATCTGCCAGCATACGGCCTACATTCAGCTGTGCAACTGCCAGACCTTGATCCGCAGCAGCTTTATACCAGGCAAAGGCCTGTCGTTCATCTTTTTGTATATCTTTACCATACTGGTATTTGGTGGCCAGATAAAACTGTGCACCAGCCTGACCGGCTTTCGCCGCTTTGGTCAGACTATTGATATCCATGATGGAATACTGAGCCGCTTGACTGGCAATAGAAGGACTCGGTGCAACATAATCTGCATGGGCTTGCATGCCAAAAAGTCCCGCCAGTAGCGTCGTACTTAATAATAATTTTTTCATAGCGCGCTCACTCGATAAATTGCGACTTCACCAAATAGATTAGGGAGATGCTTGCTTAGCAAACTATCTTCTTGATTCCCGTTCACAGCGAGTCGATTAATAATTTTGATGTTATTTTCCGCACAAAGTGCTTCAAAATCACGAAATGTACATAAGTGGATATTCGGGGTGTTATACCACATATACGGCAAGGCTTCAGAAACCGGCATTCTCCCTTTGATTGCCAAGAAAGAACGGGTCTTCCAGTGGGCAAAGTTTGGGAAGGTAATAATAGCCTGTTTCCCCACACGCACCATATCACGTAATAATACGTCAGGCGCATCTACAGCTTGCAAAGCTTGTGCCATGACCACGTTGTCAAAAGACTGGTCAGCAAAGCGGCTTAAGCCGAGGTTTAAGTCTTGCTGGATGATATTTAACCCGCGACTGACTGCAATTGCAATCTTTTCCTGATCAATTTCTAATCCGTATGCACGAATATCGTGCTTTTTACTCATTTGTGCCAGCAGTTCACCATCGCCACAACCGAGATCAAGTACGCTAGAACCGGGCTTAATCCACTTTTCAGCGAGTTGTTGATCGATACGCATTATACGGCCTCCTTTGGTGTTGCTTTCAGGTGTTCTTCACCTCCCAGGAATGCACGCAAAGATTTTACATAGAGCGGAATCGGGAACAGGAAAGAGTCATGACCCTGTTCGGCATCAATATCCAGATAGCTGACAGGTTTATGGTTGCTAATTAAGGCGTCCACGATTTCTTGCGAGCGGGCAGGGGTAAAACGCCAGTCAGTGGTAAATGACACCACTAAGAATTTACACTGAGTATTGGCCATGGCTTTTTTGAGCGACTGTTCATATTCACGCGACGGATCAAAGTAATCCAGCGCCTTGGTCATGATCAGATAGGTATTGGCATCGAAGTTACGGCTGAACTGCTCACCCTGATAACGCAGATAGCTTTCGACCTGGAATTCGACATCGAAACCATACATAAATTTGCCTGATTTCAAATCGCGGCCAAATTTCTGTTTCATGGCTTCTTCGGACAGGTAAGTAATATGACCGACCATACGCGCCAGAATCAGACCACGTTTTGGATAGCTGTCATTTTCCAGATAACGGCCATTATGGAAATCCGGGTCTGACAAAATCGACTGACGTGCCACTTCGTTAAAAGCAATATTCTGTGCAGAAAGCTTTGGAGCGCTGGCAATGATCACGCATTTTCTTAAACGGTTTGGATAATCCACTGACCATTGCAATGCCTGCATGCCACCCAGTGAACCGCCAATGATGGCATCCCAGGTATCAATTCCTAAACGATCAGAAAGCAAGGCTTGGGTTTTGACCCAATCGCGGACCGTAACCAAGGGGAAATCAGGGCCATAAGGACGGTTGTCATTTTCAGGGTTTGGCGAGATCGGGCCGGTAGAACCGCTACAGCCACCAATATTATTCAGTGAAACCACAAAGAATTTTGACGTATCAATGGCTTTACCGGGACCAATACATGAATCCCACCAGCCGGCTTTTTTATCATCTTCATGATGATAGCCAGCAGCATGGTGATGACCGGAAAGGGCATGACAAATCAGAATGGCATTGGACTTATCGGCATTGAGTTCGCCATAAGTTTCAACCATCAGTTCAAAACGTGGGAGGATGCGACCGCATTCAAGCTCTAACGGCTCTTCAAATTGGAACTTTTGTGGGACAACAATGCCCACTGAGTCAGCTGGAAAAGACACGGGGAGGATTCGCCTTAAATCTTTAGTATGAATAATAAAAGGATACCATTTGCCGGTATCCTTCTAAAGTCATTTTAGTGCTATGAATTATCGCAAATTCTAATACCGCCGTTTAGACCGCAGCAGCAATCACTTGATCAGTGCTTAAAACACCCTGATCAATCAGACGGTTGGTCGAGGCAATAATTGCTTCGATAGAAGAGGTCACGATGTTGTCATGTACTCCTGCACCAAAGGCAGATTTACCGGTACCTTTCACCTGAAGTTCGATCAAGGCCAAGGCTTTGGCATGGGCGCCAGAACTGATGCTGCGCTCTTCATAGTTTACGACATCAATCGGCAACTGAAGTGCATCCAAAATCGCAGAAATTGGACCATTGCCTTCACCACGAACACGACGTGACTGGCCATCAATTTCAAGATCAAGCTCAATCACCTGATTGCCATTGTCATCCGACAATTTGTAATTTTTCGCAGAATAGTGAACGTTTTTAGCATCCACATAAGTTTCTTTGAATAACTTCCAGATTTCAGTCGCACTGATTTCAGTGCCTTGCTCATCGGTACGTTTTTGTACGATCTGAGAGAATTCAATCTGTAAACGACGCGGCAAGATCACGTTGTAGTTCGATTCTAACAAGTAGGCAATACCGCCTTTACCTGATTGTGAGTTAACACGGATCACGGCGTCATAATCACGGCCTAAATCTTTCGGGTCGATTGGCAAGTACGGCATATCCCAGATTTCTTCGTTTTTCTGGAACTCGAAACCTTTTTTGATCGCATCCTGATGCGAACCCGAGAATGCAGTAAACACCAAATCACCGGCATATGGATGACGCGGGTGCACAGGTAAACCGGTACATTCTTCCACAGTCGCAATGATTTCATTGATGTTGGAGAAGTCCAAGTTTGGTGCTACACCTTGGGTATACATGTTCAAGGCAATCGCAGCCACGTCGACGTTACCGGTACGTTCGCCATTACCAAATACACAACCTTCGACCCGGTCAGCACCAGCCATAATTGCCAATTCTGAAGCGGCAATACCACAGCCGCGGTCGTTGTGGCAGTGAACTGAAATGATCACGCCATCACGACGCTGAATGTTACGGTGCATCCATTCGATTTGATCGGCATAGATGTGTGGACCTGAAACTTCTACCGTTGCAGGTAAGTTTAAGATCACTTTATTCTCTGGAGATGCTTCCCAGATTTCAGTGACGGCATCGCAGACATCTTTCGCGACTTCTAATTCGGTTGCAGTAAAACATTCCGGGCTGTACTGAAATACGAATTCAGTTTCCGGTTGTTTTGCGGCATATTCTTTTACTTTCTGTGCAGCATTGATCGCTAACTGTTTTGCACCTTCTACATCAACATTCAAGACTTTATTGCGGAATGTCGGCGAGTTAGAGTTATAGATATGTACAATGGCACGTTTCGCACCTTGTAAAGATTCAAAGGTACGCTGAATCAAATGATCACGTGCCTGAACCAAGACCTCGATATAAACGTCATCCGGAATATGACCTTCTTCAATCAATTTACGGGTGAAATCGAAGTCAATTTGCGATGCTGACGGGAAGCCGATTTCAATATGTTTGAAACCGATTTTCACCAACATCTGGAACATCTTGAATTTCTGCTCCATGTTCATTGGCTCAAAGATCGCTTGGTTACCGTCACGCAGGTCGGTACTCATCCAGATTGGCGCTTTATTGATTTCGTTGTTCGGCCATTGACGGTCTGGTAAGTCCACACGTTGATACATGCGACGGTATTTTTTACTTGGATCAGCCAACATCATGAGAGAGCTCCTTATGCTAACTTGGGTACCGTAATCTTGGTTAAAGCGGTGCGTGGGTCAGCGGCATAGATTTTGTCTATTCATTGGGTTTTAGTGACAGTCTGGTTCAAACCTGAAATATGGTCTAAATATTGGTGGTTTAGCTTCACCAAATGCACTAAATGCCTTACTTATAATTTAAAGTTTAATCCACTTATCCCGAAAAGTTTTTGCTATTTTTATGGATTTTAGTCGTATGGTAATAAAGATTTTCTTATAAAATTTAAGGAGTGAAAAATATTTTCACTTATTTTAAATATCGTATTTTATATTTTCTCGATTTGGACATAATTCGTTATTTATTACGTTCAATAGTGCCATAAAGCAATATATTTTGATAAACAATAGATCCAGTTGTTCTTAAAGATCATTGAAGACAGAGCCTCTTTTAAAGTTCAGCCCATTTACGCATTAAATTATGATACAGATTGGTCAGTTTCATGACTTCGGCGTGCTGATCACCTAGCTCAATTCTCAGATTTTGAATGCTCTGATCCAGATTAAACAGCATATGCCGCTCTGCATCATCCCGGATCATGCTTTGTACCCAAAAAAATGAAGCAATTCGACAACCGGCAGTGATTGGCGTGACTTCATGCAAGCTGGTCGATGGATACAAAATCATATCGCCGGCAGGCAATTTTACTTCGTGATAACCGTAAGTGTCTTCGACCACCAGTTCACCACCGACGTATTCTTCAGGTTCACTCAAGAAAACCGTACAGGATAAATCCGTTCTAAGGCGTTCATTGCTGCCGCGAATCCGGCGAATCGAATTGTCGACATGAAAGCCGAAAGCTTCATTATTTTCATAGCGGTTAAAAAGCGGGGGAATGATATCCAGCGGAATCGCTGCCGATAAAAACAGAGCATGCTGTCCCAGAGACTCAAGAATGATTGTGCTTAAATGCTGGGTCAGGGAATGATCTTCAGGCAGTTGCTGATTCTGTTTCACCGTTGCAGAGAGTGTACCCGCGGTAACTTTGCCGTTGACCCACTCAATCTTATTCATCTCCTCACGGAAATATTGTACCTGTTCTTTGCTCAGTACATTTGGAATATGATGCAGCACTGGAAACCCCTGAATAATCGTATTTTAAAAATAACATAGCCCCCATCAGGAGGCTATGCGGTTGCATTGAATTAATATTTAAAGTTGACTGCCAGCACTGCGCTACGGCCTTCTGCTTCGGTCGCATAATGAGATGAATAGGCTTTAGTGAAGTAACGTTCATCAGACAGGTTGTTGACGTTCAATTGTAAATCAACGTTTTTATTCACGTTATAACGTGCCATGGCATCATAGCGAACATAGCCTGGTACAAACTTGGTATTAGTAGCATTACCATAGACTTTATCCATTGCGACGGCACCAGCACCTAGAGTTAAAGCAGGAGTTACTGCATAAGTAGTCCAAAGGGTTGCACTGTTTTTCGCGACGTTTTGAACTTGGTTCCCATTGCTAGGATTTGGCGCATATACAGCAGGTTGACCTGTAGCGGCAGTATTTACAAATCCACCATCAATCATTTCACTGTCTAAATAAGTATAACCCGCAGATATAGCCCATTTATCCGTGATGTTGCCATTTACACCAAGCTCAATACCATCGACACGAGTTTCACCAATATTACTTGTGGTGCCATCATCTCCGGTCGCACGAGTATTGGTTTTTTCCGTGCGGAAAATAGCTGCAGTCAGGTTGAGCTTATCATTCAAGACATCCCATTTAGTTCCTAACTCCATGGTCCGGACTTCTTCAGGTTTAAGATTATTTATTGCAGCAGTAATCCCTTCAGAACCATCGCCACCATCTACGCCGACTGGATTTGCAGATGTTGCATAACTTGCATAGATACTGCCATTTTCAACAGGTTTAAAGGTCAGGCCAGCTTGATAGTTGATAAAGTCTTTATCATTTTCAAGTTTAACAATTGTTCCTGCTGGAGTCGTAGTATTAAAACGACCTGCAAGCATGGTTTGCTCAGTTGAGTAGTCATCCCAACGTACGCCTAAATCTAAAAGCCACTGAGGGGTGAATTCAATACTATCCAGGAAATAAACAGACTTTGATTTGCTTTGAATATTGTACTGGTCGGCACCATTGGTACTTAATGTACCTGTCCATGGCCCACGGTTTGGGTTTTGTACCGAAGTACACCAGCCCGAAGTAATATCACCAGCGTTACAGGCATTGTGTACATTACCTGTAGCGTTAACACCATCGATAATGTATTGGGTACGGTCAGTTTCTTGGTCTGAATATTCGGCACCTAGATTAAAACTATGTTTAAGCATACCGGTATTAAATTTACCGGTTAAAGCAAGTTGGTCGGTAAAAGCATCAGTATTTGCCACACGTGAGTTGGCACGCGCCCAGACATTTCCTGTTAATTCACTTGTAAAACCTGCTTTGTTGTAAAAGTTACCCTGAGAGTCATCTGGATTGGTCCACAGGTAATCATTCTTAGAGTTGCCATACACAGCAGTATTGCTAATGGTTAGATTATCAGTTAAATCATGTTCTAATTTGATGGTTCCGATCTGATTTTCCTGTTTCTGGAAGTCACGATCTTTCCAGCCGTAATATTGACCTTGTTTAACGTCAATTGGCTTGCCGTTGCCATTTAATGGACGATAGTCTGTTGCTGTTGCAGTTCTTGGAGCACCAAATGGGTTGTTATAGGGAATACCTGAATCTGGTGTGTCATCGGTTTTTAAGTAGTAATAACTTAAAGTCGCGCGAGTAGAGGTGTCCAGACCAAAGCTAATACTCGGTGCAATCCCGGCACGTTTATATTCTGCACCGTCTTTCTGGCCTGCTTTTTCGTTTTGATGTCCCATGACGGCAACACGTGCAGCAATGCCGTTACCAAAATCTTTGTTGCCATCTAAAGTAATACGTTGGTAATTGTCAGTGCCGCCAGCGACCGAGCCTTCTAGAAAATCGCCTGCTTTAGCGACTTTAGAAATCATATTAATGCTACCGCCAGTGGTGCCTGCACCGCCCATGGCAGAAGCAGAACCTTTGGTCACTTCAACTTGTTCTACCGCAAACATTTCACGGTTTTGTGAAGTGGCATTACGAACGCCGTCTACATACATCGAGCTTTCAGAGTTATAACCGCGAATAAATGGACGGTCACCATTCGGATTACCACCTTCACCTGCACCCAAGGTAATCCCCGGAACTGTACGCAGTGCATCAGCTAAAGTCGTCACTTGTGTATCTGCAATCAGCTGTTTTGAAATCACTGAAACTGACTTTGGGGTATCGAGTAAAGGCGCAACAAATTTGCTATTCGCAGATTGATCTACTTTTAAGCTGGGTGTTTGTTCAGCTTTGACTTCTTGATGAATCGTCTCTAACTGGATCACCTGTTCTTCTGCCATCGCAGATGCAGCTACCATTGATAAAGATGAAACAATTGCAGAGGAAACGATTTTTTTACGTGTTTTAATGAAGGTCATGTTAAACCTAATAAATGAATGCTAAAAATGTATGCGAATAATAATGATTCTTGTTTTTATTTTTATCTTTTTATCATGGGAATTCTTGATCTTTAAGAAAATGTTAAATGAGTTTATAAATGTAATATTATAACAATTAATATATAAACATATGATTTTAATAAATATTGAAAAATTAATCTGATTGTTAAATTTTTATTGAGAATAATGATGTCTATAGAGGGGCATAAATTAATAATGTTTTGGAAAGTATTGATCGCACGATAAGAAAAAACCCTGCCAGGGCAGGGTTTAATTTAATAGTTTAATTAGAATTTAAAAGTAGTGCTGAGTTGAACACGGCGACCTTCTTGGGTGTTTACATATTCATTATATGCACTGTCTGCAATTGACATATATTTATTAAAGTCTTTATCGAAAACGTTATATAAAGCTACGCCTAAATCCCAATTATCATTTACCGTATAATTTGTGCCAAGGTGCATTAAGGCATAACCTTTAAAGTCTCCTAAAGTATTGAATACTTCTTGATCGGTAGCGCTTAAGTTGTCATAAACTTGCCCAGGATAACGGTCACGTTCACTACGATACTCACCACGTGCCCATAATTGCAGTTGATCAGCGGCTTGCCATCTTAAAGTGGCATTTGCAATATGTTTAGGTGTATCTGTAAATGATGGATTACCTAGTTCAGAATCTTTAATCTCAGTTTCTGTCCAAGTATAGTTGGCATTAAGTTTCCAATCCGGGGCAAAATCCCAGTTGAAACCCGTTTCGATACCATACATTTCTGCTTTTTGAGCATTTACTGGACGAGCAACATTCCAGCCACGAGTACCTGTATCACCACTTTGCATTAACCAAGGTGTACCGACACTTGCCATAAATGCTTCACAATCAGCTTTATTTATATTGGCATCGCAACGGAATTCAGGTAAGCCTGTAATAATTTTATTTTCAATTTCACTGTAGAAAGCTGTGATATTAAAATCAAAGTTAGTATTACTAGAAAAATACGTACCAATTTCAAAGTTGTTACTTGTTTCAGGTTTTAAATTTGGATTACCAAAGGTAGGTGTTCGCCCTTGCCCACTTACGTTGTAAATACCATCAGTAAGACGTTCTAGGCGTGGGGCTTTATAACCTTCACTATAACCACCTTTGAATGTCCAATTTTCATTTGCGTTCCAAACTAAGTAAGCACGTGGTGTCCAAAAGTCACCAAAAGTACTATGTTCGTCAAAGCGTAAACCAAGCGTAAGTGCTAACGAATCATTAAGTGCCCAAGTATCTTCCGCAAATAAGCCGAGTTGGTCAAAACTCACTTCTTTGTTGACACGTAAACCATCTTTAATACTTGCATCCCACCATTGACCACCTAGAGTAATATTATGTCCATCAATAGCTTGAGTTGTGAATTTAGTATCGAAAATTAAATCTTCACTTTCTAATAAACGAGGATTTTCTTCTAAAGAGCCTGCTTGAGCACGCGACGGAATTAAACGTCCTACAGTTTCACTAGTATTGTAAGTTAAACTGTTATCTAGAGTGCCAATCGTATTGCGCCATTGATGTGCAGCAACATACTTGTCACGATTGAATTCCATAGTGTCTGCATAACCACCATTTGCACCTACAGTGCCTAACTGGAAACCAGAAGAAATACCTGGGTTTTCATATGTTTGGCGTTGAGACTCAATATCTAAAGAAATATCATGATCACTTGTAGGCGTTAAGGTTAGACGTGCGCCGATAGTATCCATCTTACCTTCGGCAGGGCTTTGGCCACCACTTAAAGACTCTCCCTCATCAATATTTTGAGTAATTGAAGACTCATCACGTTCCCAATGTTTAGCTCTAATCTGAAGACCCAATAAGTCTTTTATCAAAGGGCCAGAACCATAAAAATCAATGCTGCGTTGGTTGCCGAAGTCTGAATAATTTGGATTGAGCGTTCCATCTAAAGTTACAGAACCTGTCCAAGTATCAGCCACTTTTTTAGTAATAATATTGACTACACCCCCCATAGCATCTGAACCATAAAGTGTAGAAGCAGGGCCTTTAATCACTTCAATCCGTTCAATTGCAGAAATAGGTGGAATAAAATTATTATTTGTTTCACCAAAACCGTTTGGTGAAATATCGCCGGTACTATTTTGGCGACGTCCATCAATAAGAATTAAAGTATATTCTGGACTCATGCCACGGATACGAATATTTAAACCGCCAGTCTTACCCGCTTCTGGTGAAACATCGACACCCTCTACATCAGCAAGAGCATCAGCGATAGAAGTAATGCGTTTAGTTTTAAAATCTTCTTCTGTTAGAACTGTAATAGATGCTGGAGCATCTTTAATTTTCTGTTCATATCCCGCCGCTGAAACCACAATCGTAGACATTTGATGTGTTGTTGTAGGAGTCGCTGTCTCGTTCACAGTCTCTGCGAAAGCAGATGTTGCTGTAACCCCAAGAATTGCCAATGTAAGTGGACGAAGACTAAAACTATGCATGACCAAATTCCCGAACCGAAGAATAAATTAGTATTGTTGCTCAAATAAGAAACTGGATATTAATGATAGTGTTTATCATTTGCAATAAAAATATACATTTTCTCCATTTAAATTGGGTTGACTGGGCATCTGGAAAGATGGCAATTCAAATAAAAAAAGGGCTTAAAAACTGGAACTCGCGCGTATTTTTTGTATATCCTTAAATGTTGTCATATAATGTGGCACATTTTTATAAACCTGTTATAACCTAATATATAGAGGAAGCCATGCAAGTAACTTCTGAAGCGGTTTCGGGCGTTGCCCGTCGTTTAAATGTTTCTGTACCGACGAGCCGTATTAATGAGCAATTTGAAGCTCGTTTAAAACGCACTGCTAAAACTGCGAAGATCAACGGCTTCCGTCCAGGTAAAGTGCCTGTAAACGTAGTTCGTCGTGAATACGGCGCGGGTATCTACCAAGAAGTAGTAAACGATATTATTCGTGACACAGTTTTCGAAGCGATCCAGCAAGAAAAAATCAATGCTGTGGGCATGCCAAACATCGAAAAAACTGAAATGAAAGACGACGCGCTGGTATATACAGCGACTGTTGAAGTTTATCCAGAAATCGAAGTGAAATTCGACGGCTTGGAAGTTGAGCGTAAAGCAGCTGAAGTAAATGACAAAGATGTTGAGAAGATGATTGAAAATCTTCAAAAACAACGTGCTGCTTGGACTGAAACCAAAGGCATGGCGAAAAAAGACATGCAGGTAACTTTCGATTTCGAAGGTACTGTGGATGGCGAGAAATTTGAAGGCGGCGCTGCTGAAGACTTCAAACTTGTTCTAGGTTCTGGTCGTATGATCCCTGGCTTCGAAGACGGCATCGTTGGTATGAAGAAAGGCGAAGAGAAAGTAATCGACGTTACTTTCCCTGAAGATTACCAAGCTGAAAATCTGGCTGGTAAACAAGCTCAGTTCAAAATCACTGTAAAGCTTGTTGAAAAACAAAAACTTCCAGAAATTGATGCTGAATTCCTGAAAATCTTCGGTGTATCTGAAGAAGAAGGCGTTGAGAAGTTAAAAGCTGACGTTCGTAAAAACATGGAACGTGAAGTGAAGAATGGCCTTCGCAACCAGGTTAAAGGCGCGACTTTTGATGCATTAGTTGCTGCAAACGAAGTTGAACTTCCAGCTGCTATGCTTGCTCAAGAAATTGACCGTCAACGTCAACAGATGATTCAGCAGTTCACACAGCAGTTTGGTGCTCAAGGTGCGAAAGCATTTGATTCAAGCATGCTTCCAGATGAATTGTTCAAAGAACAAGCTGAAAAATCTGTAAAACTTGGCGTACTTGTAAGCCGTGTTTTAGCTGATGCGAAAATCGAAGTAGATGCTGCACGTGTTGAAGCATACATCGAAGACATGGCTTCTTCTTATGAAGATCCAAACGAAGTGATCGAATACTTCAAAAACGATGCGCAACAACGTGCTCAAATCGAAGCAGTTGTACTAGAAGACCAAGTTGTTGATTACATTTTGGCTTCTGCTAAAGTAACTGATGCGACTGTAAGCTATGAAGACTTATTGAAAGAGCAGCAAGCTCGTCAACAAGGCTAATTTAGCTTTCGATAAAAAAGGCGCTTAATGCGCCTTTTTTTCATATTGATGCCTGAAAAAAGCATTTCTGTTTTTCACAAAACTAATGCAAAAAATATAATGGATTTGTTGGCGAATTTTTTGCAATTTCAGTGATTATCCCTCATATTGTGATTATGGGTTAGGTCACAAAAAATTTAGGAATAAATAAACGTATGTATGTTCCAACGATTGAAAACGCTTTAGTGCCAATGGTGGTAGAACAATCCTCTCGTGGTGAGCGTTCTTTTGATATTTATTCACGCCTTTTGCGTGAACGTGTAATTTTTATGACGGGCGAAGTTGAAGACAACATGGCGAACCTGATCGTTGCGCAAATGTTGTTTTTAGAGGCGGAAAATCCAGATAAAGATATTCATCTATATATCAATTCACCAGGCGGTTCGGTAACTGCGGGTATGGCGATTTATGACACCATGCAGTTTATCAAACCTGATGTCGTAACGTACTGCATGGGTCAGGCAGCATCAATGGGTGCGTTCCTGCTGAATGCTGGCACCAAAGGCAAGCGTTATTGCCTTGAAAATGCCCGTGTCATGATTCACCAGCCATTGGGTGGTTTCCGTGGTCAGGCTTCAGATATTGAAATTCATGCACGTGAAATCCTGTTTATTAAAGAACGTTTAAACCGTTTAATGGCTGAACACAGCGGTCAGGATTACGAGAAAGTTGCACGTGATACAGACCGTGACAACTTTATGACTGCTCAGCAAGCGAAAGAATACGGTCTTGTGGACGAAGTTTTAACTAAACGTCCATAAGTTTTAAAGATTGAGATAGTGGAGTAAATATGTCCGAACATCCTCAAGGACAAAAGCATTGTTCATTTTGCGGTAAAACGCAGTCTGAAGTCGGGAAGCTGATTGCAGGCGAGGACGCATACATTTGTAACGAATGTGTGGACGTATGCTTAGATTTGGTTCAAACCAGTCAGCAGGTGGAAACCAATGACTGGGCCAATCGTCCTTTGCCGAAACCGCATGAAATTCGTGCGGCCTTGGATCAATATGTGATTGGTCAGGACGTCGCGAAAAAAACCTTGTCAGTTGCGGTTTATAACCATTACAAGCGCTTGAAAGTGCAAAATAATGGCAAGAAAGCTGATGATTCAGTCGAGCTTTCAAAAAGTAATATTATGTTGGTTGGTCCGACAGGATCGGGCAAAACCTTGCTTGCACAAACGCTGGCACGTCTTCTTGATGTTCCATTTGCCATGGCAGATGCAACGACACTGACCGAAGCCGGTTATGTGGGTGAAGATGTAGAAAACATCGTACAGAAGCTTTTGCAAAAAGCAGATTACGATGTCGAAAAAGCGCAAAAGGGGATTATCTATATCGATGAAATCGACAAGATTACCCGCAAGTCTGAAAACCCATCCATCACGCGTGATGTATCGGGTGAAGGGGTTCAGCAAGCATTATTGAAAATGATTGAAGGCACGGTTGCATCAATTCCGCCACAAGGTGGACGTAAGCATCCGCAGCAGGAATTCATTCAGATTGATACCTCAAACATCCTGTTTATCTGTGGTGGTGCATTCTCAGGACTTGAGAAAATTGTGCAGCAGCGTCAGGAAAAAGGTGGTATCGGCTTTACTGCAGAAGTGCGTAAAAAAGATGAAACCAAGAAGCTTTCTGACTTGTTCCGTCAAGTTGAAGCAACTGACCTGGTAAAATTTGGTTTGATTCCAGAATTTATTGGTCGTTTGCCAGTAATTGCCACTTTGGACGAGTTGGATGAAGAAGCACTGATGCAGATTCTGACTGAGCCGAAGAACGCTTTGACCCGTCAGTATCAACATCTGTTTGATATGGAAGATGTGGATCTGGTCTTTGAAGAATCTGCTCTACGTGCAGTGGCTAAGAAAGCAGTTGAGCGTAATACAGGCGCGCGTGGTCTACGTTCAATTCTTGAAAATTCATTGCTGGAAACCATGTATGACTTGCCAAGCCGTAGCGATGTCGGCACTGTCGTCATCAATGAAGCTGTGATTAAAGGTGAGGCAGAGCCGGAATACCGTGCTGAGCGTCAGCCACATGATCAGCAAGAGACTGCGACAAAAATAGATTTAAAGGTCGTGAATAGCAAATCCGCTTAATTGCTATTCGTCCGAAACGTGCGAAAACTCCGTGTTTTCGCACGTTTTTTATTTCCAAAAATAAAGCTCGGTGTTAATCTGATTCACTAGGCGTGGATGCCTAAAACTTATAAAAAACAAATCGCAAAGCACTTGCATACAAAAGAATAAAGACGCAGTGAGGGATAAGCATGCGTGGAGTCGCAATTGTACTCATCAGCAGTTTGGCATTGCTGGGGTGTCATGGTAAGAAAGCCGTCGTTGAGCCTACACAGCCACTCAGCACTTTAAAAAATATCGATCTTGAAAAAAAACCGGGCTTCGTCGAGCAGCATCGTATCGGCATGTTTACCATTGGCGGTTGGGTCAATCAAAAGCAAGGTAACCAGTTTCAGACGGTGAAACCGCAGCATGATGAAGCCGCCATCGTGTATTTATACCGGCCCGATTCCAGATGGAACCGTCAGGAAATTGTCGCTGCCAGCCTGTTTATCAATCAAGAACATATTCCAAGCTTATTGCATAATCATTATTACTGGATTGAAGTACCTGCAGGGACCTATCGTTTGAGTACCAGTCGGCCATTAGGTGCACTGCATTTCCAAAAGCCTAAATATCTGGATTTTACTGTTGAAGCAGGACAGTCTTATTTTATTAAATATGATGAAGAGAATATCAGTACACGTCAGAGTGTTTCCGGACCGCTCATGCTGATGCCGGAAAAAGTTGGCCTAAATGAAATTGCTTTTACTCAGCTAAAATCAGACAGTTTTAACTTCGTGGCACAAGATCAGGAAACAGGCCAGATTCGTAAAAAAGCCCAAAAAATTGAACCGACTGCTTATGATCCATCATTAGATGTACAGTTGGAAGCACCTTTTAAACTTTGGGATCCGCGGACTTGGTAATTGATATTTTATTGAGAAAATATAATAAAAAAGCACCCATTCAAGGTGCTGTTTTATTGCAGTAAAAATTAGCCCGCAGCAGCGTCAACTACTGGAATCTTGCCAATTTTTGCTTGCCAGATTTTAGGTGCAGTCGCGTGAATAGAAGTACCATTCACATCAACCGCTACAGATACCGGCATATCTTTTACCACAAACTTGTAAATTGCTTCCATACCCAGGTCAGCAAAGGCAACCACTTCAGCTTCGCGAATAGCTTTAGACACGAGGTAAGCAGCACCACCGACAGCCATCAGGTAAGTTGCCTGGTTGTCTTTAATGGCTTCAACGGCAGCAGGACCACGGTCCGCTTTACCGATCATGCCAAACATGCCAGTCGCTTCAAGAACTTGACGTGTGAATTTGTCCATACGCGTTGCAGTTGTAGGACCTGCAGGACCAACTACTTCATCACCGACTGGATCAACAGGGCCTACGTAATAGATAAACTTGCCTTTCAAGTCAACAGGAAGTTCTTCACCGTTATTTAGCATGTCGACCATACGTTTATGCGCAGCGTCACGGCCAGTGTAAATTGTACCGTTAAGAAGCAGAGTATCGCCTGGTTTCCAGCTATTCATTTCTTCTTGGGTAATCGTGTCGAGGTCAACACGTTTAGAAGATGAAGAATCCCAAGTCACAGCAGGGTAGTCTTCAAGTTTAGGTGCTTGAATGTGTGCAACACCTGTACCATCTAACTGGAAGTGTGCATGACGAGTTGCAGCACAGTTCGGGATCATACCGACTGGTTTGCCCGCAGCATGACATGGGTAATCTTTGATCTTAATGTCTAGAACAGTGGTTAAGCCGCCAAGACCTTGTGCACCAATACCCAGAGCATTTACTTTTTCGAAGATTTCGATACGAAGCTCTTCCATTTTGCTTTGTGGACCACGACGAAGCAATTCGTCCATGTTGATCTCTTCCATCAATGCTTCTTTAGCAAGCATCATGGCTTTTTCAGCAGTACCACCGATCCCGATTCCCAGCATACCTGGTGGACACCAGCCTGCACCCATGGTCGGAACAGTTTTCAGTACCCAATCCACGATTGAATCAGACGGGTTTAACATTGCCAGTTTAGATTTGTTTTCTGAACCGCCACCTTTGGCTGCCACAGTGATATCGACTTTATTACCAGGCACAAGCTTGTGGTAAATCACGGCAGGGGTATTGTCTTTGGTGTTCTTGCGACCAAATGCAGGATCAGCCAGAACTGATGCACGAAGCACGTTCGAGTTTTCTAAATAACCTTGACGTACGCCTTCATTGATTGCATCATCCAGGCTCATGGTTAAATCGAATTTAACGTCCATGCCCACTTCAACAAATACGTTGACGATACCGGTATCTTGACAGATTGGGCGGTGGCCTTCTGCACACATGCGTGAGTTAATTAAGATTTGTGCGATCGCATCTTTAGCAGCTTTGTTCTCTTCACGATCATACGCACGGCTCATCGCTTGGATAAAGTCTTGTGGGTGATAGTAAGAAATGAACTGAAGCGCATCTTTAACCGATGTGATCAAGTCATCTTGCTTGATAATAGTTGTCATACAAATATCTCTTGAGCGGGCTGATAGCTAGCGGGCTAAATTATAAGACAAAAGAATCGGGTTGTGGGCATTTTGGACGAGCATTGGCCGAAAGTTTATAGTTTAAGCAATCTGAGCAAGGACTTTAGCTATTCCATGGGTCAAATATGACAGCAAGTTGTCATATTCAATGTCATATTTCAGATAAAAAATACGCATAATTTTGCTTATTCCATATTAAGTAATTGAATTTTATTAATTATTTAAAAATTAACAAAAAATCAGATTGTCATATAACTGTCATAAAACTTTTACATAATGCAGCTATTGAAACGGGAGATCCTAACAATGGTTACAGGTATTTTGATGGCGGCTGGTTTTTGTGTATATATCGCTGCAACTTGGATGTATGGTCAGAAAGAAGATCAAGCCTAAGCTTTATCTTCTTTTTTATTTTAAGACATAAAAAATTAACCTATCTTCAAATCTTCAAATCTTCAAATCTTCAAATCTTCAAATCTTCAAATCTTCAAATCTTCAAATCTTCAAATCTTCAAATCTTCAAATCTTCAAATCTTCGAATCCAGTTATAAAAATATTTGAAAACTCAAATTTAAAAAGCATCTCTCCTATAGCTTACTCAAGCCATGTTGACCATTTACATTTTTAACCCAGAAAAACTCAAAGCCTGAAAACCCTTACACATGCGGCATTTTTTATTGCTTAGACTGTTTCTCTCAACTTCTAGAAACAGGCAAGTAGAATGAACAATTTTAATGCAAGTGATATTAAAGAACATGCTTCAGTCATTGCTTCATGTGGTACTCAAGTCGGGAAGGTGGACCATTTAGAAGGTCAGGATTCAATTAAATTAACAAGAAGTGATGATGAAAATAATGAGCATCATCTGATTCCCTTGAGTTGGGTAAGTGAAATCAAAGACGATAGCGTCGTGCTCAATAAAACTGCGGAAGAGGTACGTAAAGAGTGGACTACCTTATAAGAAATTAAAGTTAGTGGACTGAAAAGCAGGGCTGCTTCAGCTTAATTTTTTATGTCACAGACTTTATGAGTAACCGTTGAAAATGCCAGTTCGAAAGACTGGCATTTTTATTGTTTATTAAAACGAGATAATGATCGCGTGCTGAATTTATTGAAGCTATGAGTGTTTTTTTATAAAAAAACCACCTGATTTTTCAATCAGATGGTTTGGAAAACTTAAATTCAAGAAGTATTAAGCTTCTTGCTGCTCGGCCTGAATCGCGGTTAAGGCAATGGTAAACACGATGTCATCGACCAAGGCACCACGCGACAGGTCATTCACAGGCTTATTCAAGCCTTGCAGCATTGGCCCGACACTGACTACATTGGCAGCACGTTGTACCGCTTTATAGGTCGTGTTACCGGTATTCAGATCCGGGAAAATAAATACATTGGCACGTCCAGCCACTTGTGAATCAGGTGCCTTTTGGCGCCCCACGCTTTCCACCGATGCTGCATCATATTGTAATGGCCCATCAATCAACAGGTCAGGACGACGTTCTTTGGCAATGCGTGTAGCTTCCGCGACTTTTTCCACATCAGCGCCAGTACCCGAAGTTCCTGTCGAATAGGAAATCATGGCAATGCGTGGATCTATACCAAAGGCTTTGGCAGAATCGGCGGACTGGATTGCAATTTCGGCCAGCTGTTCTGCATCAGGGTCCGGATTGATCGCACAGTCACCATACACATAGACTTCATCTGGCAACAGCATAAAGAATACGGAAGACACCAGTGAGTAATCCGGAGCAGTCTTAATCAGCTGGAAAGCAGGACGTACCGTATTCGCCGTGGTATGCACTGCACCCGACACCAAACCGTCAACCTGATCCAGCGCCAGCATCATGGTGCCAAGTACTACTGTATCTTGCAGTTGTTCACGGGCCTGTAGTTCGTTGAGCTTGCCTTTACGCAGCTCCACCATCTTGTCGATGTAGTTTTCACGCACCAGATCCGGATCAAGAATTTCCAGATCTTCAGGCAATTCAATACCGCGAGCTTTGGCTACTTCTAGCACAGCTTCAGGCTTGGCCAGCAAAATACACTGTGCAATACCACGCGCCTGACAAATGGCCGCAGCCTGTACGGTACGCGGTTCATCACCCTCTGGCAGTACAATACGTTTTTTCGCAGCAATCGATTTCTGTACCAGTTCATGACGGAAAGCGGAAGGTGACAGACGTGGCTTATAAGAACCATTCAACATTTGATTCAGCCATTCCGGATTGATATGGCTTGAAACAAAACGTGTCACCTGATCTGCACGTTCGGTATCATCCACTGGAATTTCATTGCTGAGATTTGCCAGTTTTTGTGCGGTTTCAAACGTGCTGAGTGGTGTATGTAAAATCGGTAAACCTTGCTTGATGGCAGCCTGGCAGAATTCCAGTACATGATCATTTGGCTGTTGATGTTCAGTCAGCACCAGACCGGCCAAAGGAATCCCGTTACTGCTTGCCAGACTGCTTGCCAGTAATACGTCAAGCCGGTCAGAGGCACTAATAATTAATTCGCCAGCCACAAATTTATGCAATTCATGTTCAATATTGGCTGAAATCAGGCTGCTATGTTGTACACGGCGCTGTTTGGCTTCGCCTTCGTTAATCCAGTAGGCAGAAATATGTGCAGCCAGATCAGACATGCGCGGCACACTTAAGGTTTTACTGAAAGGCACCAAGCCAATCACTGGTAATTTTTCAGAGCCAATATGCGGATGCGTCTGCTGAATGGCGGTGATAAATTCGGCGGTTTCAGCTTTAAGGCGTAAATCCGGATTCAGCGTGACAGGAATCTGCGCAGATTCTTCAGGCAGGCCTTTGGTGCGCATCAACATGATGCCCGCAAGGCGGGTAGAGCTAGCGCCACCAAAATTACGCAGCTGATGTTCAACTTTATCCGCGGTTTGGCTTGGCTGCTGAATATTGGCATTGCTGACGACAATAACTTTGGCATCCAGTGCTTGTGCCAGTGAAGCATTCAAATCATCGGCAAAACTGTCCTGAGTATTTGGCAACAGCCCTTCGACAATAATCAGGTCATGCTGTTTAGCAATTTGACGATGCAGACGCACCGCTTCTTCAAGCAATTCATCCTGTTCACCCAGATTGATCTGCTGCAAGACTTTGCTATAACGGATAGGTTCAACCGTTTCACTTTGAGAAATATGACGATACAAAGCCGTGGTGCGGTCTTCGATTTCATTCAATTCCTGGGCAAAAGGTTTCAGGAAACCAGCTTTTACCCCTTGGCATTCCAGTGCATAAATCAGGCCCAAACATGCAGAAGTTAAGCCTACGCCTTCCCCCGTGGGAACCAATAAAATTGTTTTCATAAATTATGTCAGTCGCAGAATAATAAAAATCAGTGAAAAAGAAGCTAAAGCCTGCTTATGCAGGCATTACCTCAGCTTGAGACTTTTTTGCAGTATTGCGCTCCACTTCAAGTTCAACCACACTTTGAACTTCCCGGGCAATACGGCCTTCTTCATCTGTTGGCACTACCCAGATTTGTGGGCCTGTACCTGAATCAATTCGGCCTTCGGTACCGCGTTTCAGCTCATTATTAGCATTTTTATCCAGACTGAAACCGAAATGAGGCAGGTAAGTCATGGTTTTTTCGCGGATATACGCTGAGTTTTCGCCAATGCCGCCAGTGAAGAACAGACCATCAAGACGGGGCAGACCACAGCTCAACGCTGCCAGAGACTTAGCTAAACGGTAGCAGAATACTTCAATCGCCAGTGTGGCATCTTCATTGCCTTGTTCTGAAGCTTCAATCAGGGTACGCATGTCATTGGACAGATCAGACAAGCCCAAAAGACCACTTTGGCTATTCAGCATCTTGTCAATTTTATAAATATCCCAACCCAGGTTTTTCGCCAGGAAGCTGTGCAGACTTGGGTCAACATCGCCACTGCGTGTGCCCATAACAATACCTTCAAGTGGAGTTAAACCCATTGAGGTATCTACACTTTTCCCATTCCAAACGGCACAGGTCGAGCTACCATTACCTAAATGCGCGGTTAACCAGCCACCTTGTTTGAAACTGCCTGCCAGTTCAGAACCACGCTCTGACACATAGGCATGACTAGTCCCGTGGAAACCATAGCGACGCACACCATGGGCGGTATATAAAAATTTCGGCAGGGCATAACGATAAGCATGCGCTGGCATGGTTTGGTGGAAGGCAGTATCAAATACCGCAACCTGTGGTAATTCCGGGAATAAACGTTTAGTGGCTTCAATGCCAATCAGGTGTGCCGGATTATGTAATGGTGCAAGCGGCGTTGCTTCACGAATTTTTTCAATAATCTCGTCATTGATCAGTTCAGCCTTGGTCAGGCTGCCACCATGTACGACACGGTGACCGATCGCGTCCGGACGGTAGTTGGCCAGACGTTCCAGACCCACTTCGAGTGCTTTTTTGTGGTCAGCAAATGGAATGTGGATATCGACCGGCTCATTGCCAACTGTCACACCTTTAATGCGAGCATTCTCTGTGCCTAAGTTCTCAGCTAAACCATGAATACGGAAATTCTGCTCCTCAAGAAGTAATGCAAACTTGATTGAAGAAGAGCCACAATTAATAACTAATACTGATTTAGACACGATTGATTACCCAATTTTTAATTAAAATTCTCGTCCATTTGCTTGACCCAATTGCGGACAATGAAGCAGCAATCCAGATCAATGAATATGTTTTAACATTTGTTTTTTTTCTGTCCTAGATAGACTTTAGCAGATTAGACTTAAGCATTATCGACCGATTTAACAATAATAACTAAAATTTATCAGTTCATAGTTTTCATTTATAAATAAAATGATGCTGAAAATATAATCAATATCAACAAAATTCTAAATCCTGCTTAAAGTTTATTTTGCAACAGATTAATTTTTAAGTTTAGCGCCTGAAAAGGCAAATATTGTTTCTAAATACAATTCTATAAAGAGATTCATTAATAAAATGACCCGAAGGTTCTAATCCATCTATTTCCGTGTCAATTTTTCTGTCCATAAAAAAACAGCCTCATAAATGAGGCTGTTTTAAATGCGCGATCTGAATACTTATTGGCGAATCTGACCATCACCAAAGACAATCCATTTCTGCGAAGTCAGGCCTTCAAGACCGACTGGGCCACGAGCATGGATTTTATCGGTCGAAATCCCGATTTCTGCGCCTAAGCCATATTCAAAACCATCTGCAAAACGAGTAGAGGCATTGATCATGACCGAACTTGAATCTACACCCGCCAGAAATTCGCGTGCCAGACTGTAGTTTTCCGTAATAATAGAATCAGTATGATGCGAGCCATATTTGTTAATGTGCTCAATGGCTTCTTCTATACCAGAAACAACTTTGATCGCCAGAATCGGGCCCAGATACTCGGTATACCAGTCTTCTTCGGTTGCTGTAATGACTGCATCTCCAAGAATACGCTGGGTTTCCCGGCAACCACGCAGTTCGACTTTTTTCTCTTGGTATAGCTCTGCGATGCGTGGCAAGAATTCTTCAGCGACTTTTTCATCGACCAGCAGGGTTTCCATGGCATTACATACGCCATAGCGATGGGTTTTGGCATTGAGCGCAATCGGCAAGGCTTTTAACAAGTCTGCTTGAGCTTCCACATAGACATGACAGTTGCCATCTAAATGTTTAATGACCGGCACACGTGCTTCCTCGGTAATCCGTTCGATCAGACTCTTGCCGCCACGAGGCACAATCACATCCACATATTCGGTCATGGTAATCAACTGGCCAACAGCAGCGCGGTCAGTCGTGTTTACCACTTGTACGGCAGCCTCAGGCAAGCCTGCGACTTTCAGGCCATGCTGAATCGCAACTGCAATTGCCTGATTCGATTCCAGAGCTTCTGAGCCGCCCCGTAAAATAATGGCATTGCCTGATTTGAGCGCGAGTGATGCAGCCTCCAACGTGACATTAGGACGTGATTCGTAGATCATGCCGACCACACCCAAAGGCACACGCATCTTGCCCAGTTGAATCCCGGATGGGCGATAAGCCATATCACTAATTTCACCAATCGGATCTTTCAGGCCAATGACATCTTTTAGGCCCTGTAACATACCTTTAAAGCGTGCGGGGTTGAGTTCTAAGCGATCAAGCAGGGCTGAGTCCAGATTGCTGTTATGCGCCTTAGTCATATCTTTCTGGTTAGCAGCCAAAATAGCAGTTTGGCTATTTTCTAAAGCCGTATAAATAGCGGATAACGCATTATTTTTAGTTTGGGTGGACGCGCGAGCCAAAATGCGAGACGCTTGGCGTGCCTGCTGTCCTACCGTTTGCATGTATTGTTCAATAGACTCTTGCATAGCGGTTTGATCACTTAGAAATTTCATTTCGATATTAACAGCCTGCTGCTGCACAATGAAGCCCATCTATTAAAAATCATCCGTTTTCGCAGACTTCTAAACATTTTGAAAATGTTTTCTGTTTAAAAGCAGATAAGTGGTCACTGAAGCGGTTGCTTGTGAAAAGCAGCTCTGTATAGAATGAAACACGCGACATTGATGTCATTTATAATTATTAAAGAGCAGGATGCGTGTTCAGGCACACCGGAATGTGCCTGAATTATAAGATCTGTTAAGCATGACTTGCACAATAAAAATAAGGCAAGGACGGAGGAAAAGGAATATGAATTCCATTATCCACATGGACGCCCATGTATTGGAACAACATAGACACGATGGTTTTTTTGATTTTTATGATAAGCACAGTTTTAAGCAGCCACCACGCACCACCTGGATGGATGGCTGGAAAATCGAATATATGGCGATCGCCCGTCCAGATACCTTACATTTAAGACCAATGGTGATTATTGGGGGAGCTTTCCAGAATTTTAACTCCTACAAATATTGTGTAGAACAGCTTTTTGATGCAGGTCCCATCATTCTGATTGACCTACCGTCCATGGGGGCCAACCAGCAGATTAGTAATGTCGACACAGGTCTGTCTGCCGGAACACTGGAGCTTGAAGACCTTGCTGCGATGCTGGGGCGCTGGCTGGAACAGATGCAGCTGCCGCAAGTGGCAATTTTAGGCATGTCCTTAGGGTCAGTGGTAGCTTCCTGTCTGGCAGATCAGCGTCCTGAACTGGTCGATCGGATGATTCTGATGGGCGTGATGCAGAAAACCCGTAAAAGCTGGCGAATGCTGCTGGAAGAATCCCTACACCTGATGAAAGAACAGCGTATGGATGAATTTGGTCAGGCCGTCATTTTGTACTTGGTGAATCATGCACGTTTGACAGAAACCCGAATGTCACCGACTGCAAAACGTTTGTTCTTTAAACAGATGGCGGAATTTACGGCCACCGAACAGGATCGTTATGATATTAACTGCAACCGTTTATTGCGTCTGACCAATGTGCCGATTCCGCAGTGCAAAGTGCTGGTGGCATGTGGACAGTATGACAGTTTTACTTTGCCACATGAGAATGCGAATTTTGCCCTGCAATGCCCGGATATGCAGTACGTGCAAATTGCAGGCGCCGATCATGTACCACAGCTGCAACGTCGTAAAGAAACCATGCATCTGTTTGCAACTTTCTTGCGTGATGAGGCTGTTGATCAACTGGATGGCATTATTCCATTCACTCGCGAACAGATACAGCAGCTTGAACGTCGCGGTGAAGAGCGGATTCAGGTGCAAGATTCACAGCGTTTCCTCAGTCATCGTCATTCTGATCTCATTTTAAAAGCAGAGATCGTGGACATGAATTTCTTTGGGGTATTGCTGGAGTTAGATGTAGAACAGGCAGTATGCGCAACAGCTTATCCACGTGATCTGGCCTTGCATCTGGAAGATGAAGTTGGGGAATTTCAGATTGAGTGCCTGATCTTTGAACAGGATGATACTCAGCTGCGTGCTTTATTCAAACATGGCAGTTTTGAAGTCGCAGAACGCTTATTACGCTTTGTACAAATGCAAAAAGTACTGTCACAAACTGAAGTATTTGATGCAGCAATTTAAAAAACAGCAGCATTAAAAAACAGCGTACTTAAACGCTGTTTTTTTTCACGGCATGAATCATCCAGACCAGATCACCTAAATGTTCATCCTGTTCATGAGTCGGGTTTGGCTGATGAGGCTCGGCAAAATAACGTTGTGGTTGTTGTACCTCAACCTGGTCAAATCCTGCATCTTGAAAAAAGTGCTGTAGTTCTTGAGGGGATTCAAAATGAAAGGTAAACGAACTTCGAGACATGAATTTAAGCAGACGGCTACTGCTCCAGATAAAGTTCGCCAGTTTATTTTTCACCGGTTCGGGGTAAATATCGCTGAGATAGTGAACTGCCGGGAAATACTGCGCATTTTCTGTAATACCCTGCATCAGAATGCGTAACATCTGCTGATCAAAATAATTAATCAGTCCTTCACTAATGACCACTAAGGGCTGGTTGCGGTCAAACATCTGAAAAATACAGTCCAGTTCTTCACTAAAAATATCGGCAGTCAGGACTTCAGGTGCATGCTGATCAATTTGCTGTAAAGCCTGCGTCTTGATCTTGGCCATATCAGGCAAATCCAGTTCACGATAATTAATCTCTGGAAATTTCTGTCTGAAATTCCAGCTGCGTGGAGATAGTCCGCAGGCAATTTCAAGAACCTGAAGTTGTGGATGTTGCTCAATTAGTTGACACAAATGCTCATCAATCATCTGATGGCGCTGCTTAAGTGTAGTCCGCATGCTACCGCCGACATGGCGTTCTGCCCAGGATTCAAGGGGATGAAGCAGTTTGGCCAGAAACTTGCCTTTGGATGTAGCAAAGGCTGGATGTGAGATTCCCATTTGATACCAGATATAGCCGGTATAGTGCGCCGTAAAAGAAATATGGCGATGTTGCGAAAGTGAGTCTGTCATATTTGTTCTGACCTTATTGTTATTTTTAAGTTGATTGAATAATAGTGTAACCTTTTCATTACTATAATTAAAAAGGAACACCTTGTCGTGTCCCTTTTTCATATTGATTGGATTTAAAAAGTTTTAGCTGGATTGCTGTTTAAATGCCAGTATTTCATCACGGATCTTGCGCCATTCTTCACCCAGATCCAGTTCATCACCAATCTGGATGTTCGGGATGTTGCCGCGCATGCGTTCCAGGCGTTGCTGGTTCGGGAGGGGCAGATCTTCAATTCCTTCCAGTGCGATACATTGTGCCGCACGATCATTACAGACCAGACCCATATCACAACCAGCTTTGAGTGCGGCCTGAATTCGGGCATCGGCACCGCCTGCGACACATGCGGCCTGCATGCTTAAATCATCCGAGAACAGGACGCCGTCAAAGCCCAGCTCCTGACGTAAAACCTTCTGAATCCAGAATTCCGAGAAGCCTGCCGGATTAGGATCAACCTGGCTATAGATGACATGAGCCGGCATTAGCGCATCCAGTTGTGGTTGTAACTGGATAAATGTTTGCATATCTTTTTGCTGAATCTCTGCATAGGAGCGCGTATCAATTGCTGCAGCAACATGCGAGTCTGCTTTAACAGAGCCATGACCGGGGAAATGTTTACCAGTTGAAGCCATACCGGCACGTTTCATACCTTTTAGAAATGCGCTGGCGAGTGGAATAATGTCCTGAATATTTTGGGCAAAGCTACGATCACCGATCACATCACTGATGTCATTCAGGTCCAGTACCGGTGCAAAGCTGAAATCAATGCCGACAGCCAGTACTTCAGTCGCCATCAGCCAGCCGCATTTTTCAGCCAGTTCAAGGGCACGCTGTGGATCGCGCGTATAAAGTTCGCCAAATTTCCCCATGGCAGGCAGCAGGGTAAAGCCTTGTCTTAAACGCTGGACACGACCGCCTTCCTGATCGACCGCAATTAAAATATCAGGACGCACCTGACGCATATGATCGGTCAAAGCACGGACTTGCGCCGGAGATTCGATATTGCGACCAAATAAAATCACTCCACCGACTTGCGGCGCACTTAATAGTTCAATATCTTCTTGAGTGAGGGTTGTGCCTGCGATGTCGAGCATCAATGCGCCAATCATATGCGGAATCCGTTTTAGAGTTTTTCGGAGAAAACAATACCTGAATTCTGCAATGATTTGCTACACTTTCTCAGCACAGAATATGATAAAACTACACGACATAAACATATTAAGTTGTTTAAGATGCTGAATACGTTAAATTCTGGTCGAAAAGCAACACGGTCACATTGGTTTCTAGGCCAAGGAAGTACGAATTATTTATGAAATTTCAAACTATAGCTTGCGCAGTTGCGATTGCGACAGGTGGATTCTTTTTTACCCATGTAGTGAATGATGCGATTGCGGCCAATAGTAATGAAGTGGTCAGTAAAGCAATTCAGCCATCTCAAGAGCAGGCGCTGGTGTCACGTCAGCTGGCAACCCTGGTTGACCGTCAGCATTATTTAAATATGCGTCTGGATGCCCAGACTTCGCAGCGTATTTTTGATTTCTATATTGATAGTCTTGATCCGGAACACAGTCTGTTTCTGGCCCCCGAAGTTGAAAACTATAAGAAACGCTATGGTGCCAATTTTGGTGCCAATCTGAAAGCCGGCAACTTGTCTGGTCCTTATGAAATGCATGCGCAATATCAACAGCGCTTGCACCAGTTCTACACCTATATGTTGAATGAGCTGAAAAAACCGCAGAATCTGAATCAGCCAAATGTTTATATCGAAACGGATCGTGAGAAAGCGCCATTCTTTAAAACTGAGGCTGAACAGCGTGCGCACTGGTCAAAAATGCTGGTGTCTCAGCTGATCAATCTGACCATCAGTAAAGAAGAGGAATTGGCCAAGCAGAAAGCGCTGAAAGCCAATCCGGAATTGGCCAATGGACAAGACCTGACTGGTCCTGAAGATCTAACGCCTGCGCAAACCTTGACCAAGCGTTATACCCGTCAACTGGAACGTCTCAGCCGCGTCAAAAGTGATGATGTGCTCGACAAGACACTGAACGCGATGATGCTGACTTATGATCCCCACAGTAATTACTTCCCGCCTGTGGATGCGATGGAGCTGAATCGTCAGACCACTTTACAGCTGGAAGGCATCGGCGTATCGATTCGTCCGGAGCGTGGCAATGAAGATTATACCAAGATTGAAACCATCGTTGAAGGTGGTCCGGCCAGCAAATCCGGTCAAGTTAAATCAGGTGATCGTATCATTGGTGTAGCCCAAGACGGCGAGCAAATGGTCGATGTCATTGGCTGGCCAAGTAATGAAATTGTCGGTCTGATTCGTGGTAAACGTGGCACGAAAGTCACTCTACGCTTGCTCGGTGCGGGTGCTGCCATGGGGCAGGCACGTAATGTGACCATTACCCGTGACGTGATTCAGGAAGAAGATGCCGGTGTGCGTACACGTGTGGTCGACATTCAACGCGATGGCAAGAAATATCAATATGGTGTGATCGAAATTCCATCGTTCTACCTGAACTATCGCGCACGCCGTGCTGGTACCGATTATCGCTCGGTATCTGAAGATACCAACAAGGCCTTGAAAGAGCTGGCAGCGAAGAATGTTGCTGGGATTATTATCGATTTACGGAATAACCCAGGTGGTTCACTGGAAGAAGTGGCACGTATGTTGGGGCAGGTGATCAAGTCTGGCCCAGTGGTGCAGATCCGTGATGGCAATGGTAATGTCAGCGTCTTTGAAGATGATGATGGCGGTGCACAAACTTATGCAGGTCCACTGGCAGTGATGGTGAATCTGGCCTCTGCATCGGCCAGTGAAATTTACTCTGCTGCGATTCAGGATTATGAACGCGGGATTGTGATTGGCAGTACCACCACCGGTAAAGGTACAGCACAGGTGCAACTGGATAGTCTGGCGCATGGTCAGGCGACATTGACGCAGCGTAAATTCTACCGTGTGACTGGTGGCAGTACCCAGAATAAAGGGGTCGTTCCAGACATTAAACTGGTCGATATTTATAACGAAGAGTTTGGTGAGCGTAAGGCTAAAAATGCCTTGCAGTGGGATACCATTCCAACGGCACCATTTAAACGTGAAGGGGCTGTACAGAAATACGTCCCTGAATTGGCCAAACTTTCTCAGCAACGGGTCACACTGGATTCTCAGTTCAAGTATTTAGAACAGCGTAAAGCCGTGATGAAGAAAGCCGAAGAAGAGAAACGTCAGGTACTGGACTTGCAACAGCGTAAAGCTGAGTTGATTGCCATGGAGCAAAAAACGCTGGACGCAGAAAACACTCGTCGTGCTGCAACAGGTCTGAAACCTTATCCAAACTGGGAAAGTTATCAGGCTTCACTGGATGCCTTGATTGAAACGCGTGCCAAGATGAAGGCCAAAGAACGTCCGGCTCTGCCTGAAGAAGAAGCGTTTGTGATTGAAGCGGCAAATGTGTTACTGGACTATGCCAAATTACAAGCAAAACCCTAAGTTTTAGCCTCATTGGTCGTTGATAAAAGTAGCCTGTTTCGACAGGCTATTTTTTTATTTTGCAAATCTGCACGAAAGAACAAATAAAATTTTGCTATGAAGTGCCATCTGTCTAAATAAAAAGAAAAAAATTGTGATGGTGATCGAATAAATGAGCTAAAAAAATGAAGCTAAATATTTGCTTAAATTTGAAACACTTCTAATATATAAGTTGTATTTTATTTTTCTGTTGAGTCTTATTTTTGAGGCAATTCTCAACTTCAAAAGAAAGAAATATAAATTCTAAATTTTAGTTAAGACTGATGTTGTTGCAGACCAATTGGCTTGCATAGATGGTCAGTCTTGAGATTTTACTGAGCTCAAATTTGACCGGGTGAAAATGGAAATATCAGTGCAGAGCATAATAAAAATGATCACCGCTGGGGAACATTTTATATGATTGATATTCAGCATGATATTGGTCTGCTCATCGGGTCCGTTCTTTCTGCATTGGTCGCTTGCTATCTCATCGCACGGATTAAAAAATTTGCTTCAGGCGCTTCACAGCCAAACTTTAAAACCTTCAATTTAATGCTAACCGCCATGCTATTGGGTCTATTCATCTGGTTGATCCATTTTATTGGGCTGACAGCAAGTTTTGTGCTGAATAAATACGAGCTGGATTGGGGGATGCTGCTCCTGTCTGTTCTGGTGATATGCATTGCCTCTATGTTTATCCTCTGGTTAAGTACCAGAAGTACTTGGTCATTTTTCCGATCAGTTCTCGTATTAGTTGTGATCGCACTCAGCATCTTTGGCATGCACTCTATTAGCATGATGGCATTCAATTTTACTGCCGCCCATGTGCAACAGTCACCGGAATTAGTTCAGGCTCATGATCAGCTGTTTCTGGCCGTGGTACTGATGAGCGGATTGTTGTTGGTGACGCTGATGTGTATCGTCGTATCCGAACTGCGTGTGGAATTACGCAACCGTCAGCTTGCATGGGCCAATCAACAAATTGAAAATCAGACCATTCAGGACAATCTGACCAAATTACCTAACCGTTTGTATCTGGCTGAATATGCAAATCTGCTGTTTTCAGGTCAGTCCGAACACCAGCATGAAATTGCTTTTTTATATATCGATCTGGATCGTTTTAAAGCAGTCAATGATGTGTTTGGCCATCTGGTCGGTGATCAGTTGCTGATTCAATTGACCATGCGGATTCATCTGTTATTAGGCCATCATTCCAAGCTGCTCAGAATTGGTGGGGATGAATTTCTGCTGGTACTGGAAAACACATCTGTCGCCAAAGCTGCAAAAATGTCAGAACAGATTCTTGAACTGATTCAGCAAAGTTTCCTGATTGAAGGCAAGAGTATTCATATCTCGGGCAGTATTGGCATTGCCATGTATCCGGAACACGGCAAGAATTTACAGGATCTGCTGGTCAATGCTGATGCCGCCATGCTGAGTTCCAAGTATCAGGGGCGCAATACCTATTCAGTCTTTAATTATTCTACCGACCAAGATGAAAGCAAGAGCCAGAGTACCCTGATTAATGACCTATATAAAGCCGTGGAAGAGCAGCAGTTTGTGCTGTTTTATCAGCCCAAGTTTTGGACCAAGGATCGTAGCTTGTGTGGGGTAGAGGCATTAATTCGCTGGAACCATCCCCAGTTTGGGCTGCTCGGCCCGAATCTGTTTATCAATGCAGCTGAAAAAACCGGACTGATTATTCAAATGGGCTATTGGGCATTGGAACTGGCTTGTCAGCAGATTCAAAAATGGCAACGGACACATACTGAATTTTTCCCTATCGCGGTCAATTTGTCTGCGGTACAATTTGAACATAAGCATCTGTTTAGTACTTTAGAAAAGTTATTTGCACAATATAAAATCAGTCCTCAGCATTTAATGATCGAGATTACTGAATCGACTGCCATGCATCATATTGATGTGAGTATGCGCAGCTTTAAGCGCTTAAGACAAATGGGCATCCGTCTAGCCATTGATGATTTTGGTACAGGGCATTCCAGTTTTCTCTATTTAAAGAATTTCGCCGTAGATGAGTTAAAAATTGACCGGGAATTTATCAAAAATCTGGCAGTCGGCTCCAAAGAAGAAATGATTCTGGAAAGCATTATTCAGCTGGCCATAAAACTGGGCTTGGTGGTGACCGCCGAAGGTGTTGAAACAGAAGCGCAAGCAGAAATTTTAACCCGGCTCGGTTGTGAACAATTACAAGGTTTTTTACTGGGTTTGCCGGTAGATGAACAACGTTTAGAAAATTTACAATTCCATTAATAGCGCTCTAATTGATTGAGCGTCAGGATAGACAATATGGCTCACGGAACTCCACCCTGAAACTCTGCTACAATATCGCCAATTTTTTTCATATTGATCGAATTTGATCTCGAATGCTGTGCATTGAGTAGTAGGTATATTTCATGAGATTTAAGCAAGAACTGGCGGCACAAGTCGCCCAGCGACGTACGTTCGCTATTATTTCCCACCCCGATGCCGGTAAAACCACCATGACAGAAAAATTGCTGTTATGGGGTCAGGCCATTCAGGTTGCCGGGATGGTAAAAAGCCGTAAATCTGACCGGGCCGCAACATCGGACTGGATGGAAATGGAAAAAGAGCGTGGTATCTCGATTACGACCTCGGTAATGCAATTCCCTTTTAAAGACAAGATGATCAATCTTCTGGACACCCCGGGACATGAAGACTTCTCGGAAGATACCTATCGTACCCTAACCGCAGTAGACTCTGCGCTGATGGTGATTGACGGGGCAAAAGGTGTCGAAGACCGTACCATTAAACTGATGGAAGTGTGTCGAATGCGCGATACACCGATCATTTCATTCGTCAACAAAATGGACCGTGAAATTCGTGAACCGCTTGAGCTGCTGGATGAAATCGAAAACGTTCTGAAAATTAAATGTGTTCCGATCACCTGGCCGCTCGGTACTGGCCGTGATTTTGCCGGTGTATTCAATTTAATCGAAGAAAAATTCTACGTGTATAAAGCCGGTTTCGGTTCAGTGATTACTGAGATCGAAGTGCGAGATGGTTATGACTATCCTGATCTTCGTGAGAAAGTCGGTGAGCTGGCTTGGGCGGCATTTGAAGAATCGCTGGAACTGGTACAAATGGCCAATGAGCCTTTAGATCGTGAAGAATTCCTGGCCGGTCGTCAAACGCCTGTTCTATTCGGTACAGCCTTGGGTAACTTTGGTGTCGACCATGTTCTGGATGCCTTCAGTCAATATGCGCCATCTCCTAAAGCCCATCCTACCCAAGATCGTGTGGTAGAAGCGGATGAAGAAGGCTTCACCGGTTTTGTCTTTAAAATTCAGGCCAATATGGATCCGAAACACCGTGACCGTATTGCTTTCATGCGGATCTGTTCAGGCAAGTATGAAAAAGGCCTGAAGATGAAGCATGTGCGTCTGGATAAAGATGTGCGCATCAGCGATGCCTTAACTTTCCTGGCCGGTGATCGTCAGCATCTGGAAGAAGCTTGGCCGGGTGATATTATTGGTCTGCATAACCATGGCACCATCCAGATTGGCGATACATTTACCTCGGGTGAGAAACTTCAGTTCACCGGTATTCCACACTTTGCGCCTGAAAT
Organism: Acinetobacter lwoffii; assembly: GCA_002332985.1. Taxonomy (GTDB): domain Bacteria; phylum Pseudomonadota; class Gammaproteobacteria; order Pseudomonadales; family Moraxellaceae; genus Acinetobacter; species Acinetobacter lwoffii_N. Next base: position 102,079 of record DDAT01000002.1, read on the forward strand.
GTTCCGTCGTGTCCGCTTGAAGGATCCATTAAAATCCAAGCAGCTGCAAAAAGGTCTGAAAGAGCTTTCAGAAGAAGGGGCAACCCAGGTATTCATGCCGCAGAATAACAACGATCTGATCGTGGGTGCTGTAGGTGTGCTACAATTTGAAGTGGTGGCTTACCGTCTGAAAGAAGAATACAAAGTTGATTGTGTTTACGAACCGGTCAGCATCAACACAGTACGTTGGGTGTCTTGCGATGATGAGAAGAAATTCAACGAATTCAAGAAAAAAGCTCATGACCAGTTGTCTGTCGATGGTGGTGGTCATTTGACATATCTCGCACCAAGCCGCGTGAATTTGCAGCTGATGCAAGAACGTTATCCGGACATCGTGTTCCACAATACGCGTGAACACTAAACTTTAACGTTCCGCAGCTAAAGTTTAAAAATATCAAACAGCTTCTCCGGAAGCTGTTTTATTTTATGCTACATTTAAGCAATTAATAACTCGATAGATATAGCAAAGAGAATGAAGCTCAGCAAGGAAGTCGTCCTCGGTTCTGTGATTGGTTTAAGTCTTGTCCTGAGTGGCTGTGATCAAAGCGAAAAAGAGCCTGTTAATACTCCGCAAAATGAGAAAATGACCGCAGCTCAGCAGACCGCAGATGTTTTGCCTTATCTGAATATTCAAGAGCAGCCGGCTAAAATTGCCTTGCCATTTTGTGAAAATAAAAACTGTATTAATCTGGATATTCAGACCTTGCATACGGTTGATCCATGGATGAACCAATGGATTGAAAAGCAGCAGGCCAAAGTGATCCAGGATCAAATTGGGTTGAAACAGGACATGAATTTACAGCAGGCGATCAATGCCTATGTAAAAAAATCGGATGCCTGGCAGGCGCAGCTCAATCTGAACAAGGCTTATGAGTTATCGCTATATACCCGCATTCCCTACCAGCGCAATCAATATGTATTGATGCAGATTGGGGTCGATACCAAACAGGAAAATGTCAGCGTGCATGAGCGCTATTATTTTTTTGTGGCTGATCGTCGCCAGCAGAAAATGCTGACTCCACTGGATATTATTGATCCTAAGCAACAGTTATTAATGGATCAGATTATTCAGCAAGCTTATGAGACATGGCTCAAAGAAAACGATCAGCAAGTTCAGCAGAAAGCACCGAAAAAACTGTATTGGGGACAGGCTGACTGGTTCTTTGATCAGGAAGGCATTGGTCTGCATTTTCGCAGCCATGAAATTAGCAAAGATGCCAAACAACTGGATATTTATTTAACAAAACAACAAACACAACAGGTCTTGAAAGCTGATATCTATCAGCATATGTTTTAAAGCTCATGATCCTGCGAGATTACAGGTTCCAAAAAGGTGAATGAATGCCAAAATACAAGAATATCTTTTGTCTATCTATCCTGGCATCAGCGATCTTGCTGAGTGCGTGCCAGCCGAAGAGTAATGAGCCGGAAGAATCAAGTGCTTCCGAGGTGCTACAAGCCGAAGCTGAAGCACTTAAACTCAGCGGCGATACCGAAAAGCTCAAGCTGGCGATTCCAGAATGTGAAGACAAAAGCTGTCCGGAAATCTCGATCGAACGTCTGAACAGTAATCAGAGCTTTATTGATGAATGGATCGACCAGCAGATTCTGCAACAGTTGAAAAATATCCTGTCTCTTGATGCGATTGAACCGGCAAAAGTGAGCGCTGCCAGCGAAGCAGACGTTGCCGCCTCTGAACCCAAAGCTGCTTTAGCAACAGTGGTGACACCAAAACAGCAGCTTGAGCAGCAAACTCAACCTTATATGCAGACTTTCTTGAATCTGGATAAAGAGCTCAAGGCCCTGAGTGCCAGTCATAGTATTAGCCTGATGATTAAGCCCAAGATTCTGCATTCGGGTGATCCTCTAGCGACAGTAGTTTTGAACAGCAGTTATTATCTGGGAGGCGCACACGGGGCATCTGCACAGACTTATTATAATTTTGATCTGGAACAGAAAAAGCTGATCAAGCTGGATGACATTATTGCGGTCAAACAGAAAGCCCAACTGGAAGCGCGTGCTTATGATGCGTTTAAAACCTGGGTGGTAGAGTCCAAGCTGGCCAAAGATGTCGCCGAATATGAACAGGCCTGGAAGTTCAAGCTTACCGATAACTTCTATCTGGGCAAAGACGGCTTGATATTGCAGTATGCCGAATATGAAATTGGGCCATATGTTGTTGGCTTGCCACGTCTGATGATTCCTTATGAGCAGTTACAAGGTGTGCTGAAACCCGAATATCTGCCTCAAACTGAAAAAGCTGCCTCCGAGGCACAGCCAGCATCTGCTGCAAAAGCCAAATGACCTTAAAACTGTTTGATACGCATACCCATTTTGATGTTCCCGATTTTGATCCTGATCGGGAACAGTTGGCCTATACGGCCAAAGCGGTAGGTGTCGATCATCTGGTTTTAATTGGTTTTTTGCAAAACCGTTTTCAAGATTTGTTAAGGACCCATCACTTCATCAATGATCTGGAAAATGCCCCGCAAAGCCATTTGGCACCCGGCTTGCATCCGTTTTATATTGAACAGCATCAGGCTGAACATCTATACGATTTGGAACGGCTGCTCAAAACTGAACCATGCATTGCCATTGGCGAAATCGGTCTGGATACCTTTTTAAAACAGCACAAACAGGCGGAAATTTTTCAGAAGCAAAAAGATTTTTTTGCTGCACAGCTTGAACTGGCACAGCAATTTGATAAGCCGGTTTTGCTGCATATCCGCAAATCGCATGCGGAGGTTTTGCAGATTTTAAAACAGCAGCAGTTTAAACAGGGCGGCATTGCGCATGCCTTTGGTGGTGGGATTGAGGAAGCCAAGGCTTTTATCAAGCTGGGATTCAAACTGGGCATCACCGGGCAAATCACCAATCTAAATGCCAAAAAACTTCATCAAGTGGTGCAGTATGTCGGACCAGAACATTTGGTATTGGAAACTGACTGTCCAGATATGACGCCACTCTGTTGTCAAAGCTCGACCGAGCAACGTACCCGAAATACACCTGCAAATTTACCTTATGTGCTGCAAGGACTGGCAAAGAGCCTGCATATGCACAAAGAGGAACTGGCTGAACAGCTCTGGCAAAATACTCATCAGGCCCTGCATCTGACCATTTAAGTTAATACTCTTAACTCAGTCTTAAATTCCCGGTTCATCATAAATCGAAAAAAAGGTGCATTATGCAATTTCTAAAATGCTTCAGACTTGGCATCATGCCATATACATTCTTTTAGGTGAGATTCACATGGCACAAGGACTTTTGGCGGGTAAGCGCTTCTTGATCGCGGGCATTGCGAGTAAATTATCGATTGCTTTTGGTATTGCTCAAGCATTGCATCGTGAAGGTGCTGAATTGGCTTTTACTTATCCAAATGAAAAGCTGAAAAAGCGGGTAGATGACTTTGCTGAACAGTTTGGTTCGAAACTGGTTTTTCCTTGTGATGTGGCAGTCGATGCTGAAATTGACCATGCATTTGCCGAACTGGCTAAACACTGGGATGGTCTGGACGGCGTAGTGCATTCTATCGGTTTTGCACCGGCACATACGCTAGATGGTGACTTCACCGAGATCACGGATCGTGAAGGCTTTAATATTGCACATGACATCAGTGCTTATAGCTTTATTGCAATGGCACGTGCGGCAAAACCTTTGCTGCAAGTCCGTCAAGGCTGTTTGCTGACATTGACCTATCAAGGTTCTGAGCGTGTAATGCCAAACTATAACGTGATGGGTATGGCCAAAGCCTCTTTAGAAGCAGGCGTACGTTATTTGGCGTCTAGCTTGGGTCAGGAAGGTATTCGTGTGAACGCGATCTCTGCGGGTCCAATCCGTACCTTGGCAGCTTCAGGTATTAAATCATTCCGTAAAATGCTTGACCTGAATGAGAAAGTTGCTCCATTAAAACGTAATGTGACGATTGAAGATGTCGGTAATGCCGCATTATTCCTGTGCTCGCCATGGGCTAACGGAATTACCGGTGAAATCCTGTATGTCGATGCCGGTTTCAATACGGTAGGTATGAGCGCTGATTTGATGGCGGATGCGGAATAAGTCCTATAAATCCTCTCTCCCTCAGGGAAAGAGTTAGAGAGAGGGGAATAACTTCTTCCTCTGAGTGAGGAAATGATTAAAATCTCCCTCATTCCCCCTTTGATAAAGGGGGAGGCCACTCAAGGCAATAAAAAAGACCGCATAAGCGGTCTTTTTTAGATTTGAAGGATAGCAATTAAGCTTGACCATCCACAGCAGCGGCTTGCGCACGTTGCATATTGGCTTCAAATTCAGCATCGAAGTTGATTGGAGTCAATAGTAATTGTGGGAAGCTGCCTTTAGTCACCATATCATTCACTGCTTCACGTAGGAACGGGAACAGGATGTTCGGACAGTATGCACCCAGGATATATGGAAGACGCTCTTCTTCAACGCCATCCACCAGGAAAATACCAGCTTGAGTCACATCAACGATAAACGCGGTATCACCTTCGTTGGTTGCTTGAACCACGACTTTTAAAGCTACTTCAAAATGAGTTTCATCAATTTTTTCTGCAGAAGAAGAAAGATTGATGTTTAACTCAGGTTGCCATTGCTTGGTAAAAACTTGCGCCCCAGGAACTTCAAAAGAAATATCTTTGGTGTAAATACGCTCTAATGCCAATTGTGGTTGAGCTTGTTGTTCTTCACTCATTTTTTGATCCTTAATATGAAGTGATAATTTTAGTAAGGTTAAGCCAGCAATTCATCAAGTTTGCCTTCACGCTCTAAAGCATAAAGTTGGTCAAAACCACCGATGAACTGATCATTAATAAAAATTTGTGGCACGGTACGGTGATTGGTACGCTGCATCAATTCAAGACGTACTTCAGGCGCTTCTTGAGACAAGTTAATCTCTTTATATGCCACACCCTTACGTTCCAGTAGCTGTTTTGCACGCACGCAATAAGGACACACTGTCGTCGAGTAAATAGTAACTTCAGCCATGATCAATCTCCTGTTCGTGGATTATTTGCTTTTCACCAAAGGTAAACCTTGAGCTTTCCAGTTGCTGACGCCGCCATCAAGACGGTAGGCATCGGCATGACCGACCTGCTGTAATGCAGTACCAGCCACCTGTCCAAGGTTACAAATGAACACCAAAGGGCGATCAGATGCTTTTAGCTCTTCAACATGTTTTGTAATCTGGCTATATGGAATATTACGGCTGCCGCTGATATGACCTTCACGGAAGTCTTTGGCATCGCGTAAATCAATCAGCATGGCATTTTTTGCTTTGACTAAAATTCCCAGCGATTGCGGAGAAATTTTACGACCGTTACGTTGACCTTCGATAATGAAGAACAAAACCACTAATACCGCGAGTGTTCCAAATAAGAAGGGGTGATTCCCCATAAACTCGAACCAACGTTCCACAATTCACCTAATTACAATTTTAAAATTGCCAAGAGTATAGCTCATAAATATGGTGATCAAAATCACCGCTTCAAGGGCCAAGGGTTAAGAAAATTAATTTTTTTGCTGTGCTTCAGTGATTTCGTCGATTAAACGTAAATAGCTGTCCAGTCGGCGCGGTAAAATTTCACCTGCTGCGGCGGCCTGGCGTAAAGCACATTGTTTTTCATGCTTATGGGTACAGTTACGGAACTGACAATGGCCGAGCAGGTTTTCAATTTCAGGAAAGCCGCTTTGTACCTTATCTAAAGTCAGATGCCACAGGCCAAATTCACGAATTCCTGGAGAGTCAATCAGGGCGGCACCTTCACCAAAACCGATCAAGCGCGTTGATGTCGTAGTGTGCTGACCAAGTGCCGAGTTTTCCGAAATAATATTGGTTTTCTGTGCGGCATCCGGCACGATCGCATTAATCAGCGTGCTTTTACCCACACCAGATTGACCGACGAAAGCCACCGTTTCATTTTCCAGACGATTAGACAGTGCAGTCAGGTCGCCATCGGATTGGGTCTGCATCACTTCATAACCGAGATCTTGATATTCTTGCAGCAGAGTCAGAATCGGATCGTTTTCTTTTAACAAATCGGCTTTATTCATCACCAGCAATGCAGGAATATCGGCATCGGCACAGGCCACCAGATAACGGTCGATCAGGCCCGGCGCTGGCTCAGGCAATGGTGCAAACACGATCACAATCAGTGAAATGTTGGCCGCTACCGGTTTAACCTTGTGATAGCGGTCGGGGCGTGTCAATAAGGATTTTCGGGGATGAATCGCGGTGATAATTCCTAAACCGGTATTCGGATCGGCTTGCCATTTGACCCGGTCACCCGTGACCAATAAATCCAGATTGGTTCGAGTATGACAGCGCCAGACGCTGTCCAGTTCAATCTCTTTCCAGAAAGGTTCAGGCTCACCATCGGCGACCACAGGTTTTTCAGGGTGAATGTCAGGGCGAGACAAAGCTTGCACTTCAAGTTGGCGGCCATAATGTTGCACCACTAAACCTTCAAGATCACTGGAGGTATCGAGATCTTCTTGACGTGTTTTCTGTTGTTTCTGAATGCGGCGCTGTTGTTGCTCTGTCAGACGACGCTTACGTATTAAGGCCATTCATATCCTAAAAAAACCGGGTAAATCAGATGGCAAAAATAGCATGAAGCAGCCCCCGAATGACACCCAAGATGTAATTAATTTGCTACTATAGTTGTTTTTAAACCCAATAAGATTGCACATTTATGAGCAGCACCGCTGATACCCGCCTGATTTGGATTGACCTTGAAATGACAGGTCTAGACACAGACAATGATCAAATTATTGAAATTGCAACAATTGTAACCGATGACAATTTGAATATTTTGGCAGAAGGTCCTGTGCTTGCGGTACATCAGCCTGCACGTCTGTTAAATGCCATGGATGAGTGGAACACTCGCCAGCATGGTCAGTCCGGTCTGATTGAGCGTGTGCGTCGCAGTAAACTGACCGCTCAGGATGCCGAGCAGCAAACCCTTGAATTCCTGAAAAAATGGGTCAATCCAAAATCTTCACCGATGTGTGGTAACTCGATCTGTCAGGATCGTCGCTTCCTGCACCGTTTGATGCCTGAACTGGAACAGTATTTCCATTACCGTAATCTGGATGTCTCTTCAGTGAAAGAACTGGCCAAACGCTGGCGCCCGGAAATCATGAGCGGTCTCAAGAAAAATGCCTCGCATCTGGCGATGGATGATATTCGCGATTCGATTGCAGAACTGAAATATTATCGTCAATATTTCTTTATCATGAATAAAGACTAAATTCCGATGAATTGAAAAGAGGCGCAAGCCTCTTTTTTATTTTACTGAACTGGATTTTTTTCTAGCGTAAAACTGCTCCATGCTTTCAAAGCCTACCCACAAGAGCAATAACACAATCAGATGATTCTGTGTTTCATAACGATCGAAAATAACCAAGCCAAATAATCCTAAAGTCATTAAACGAATGAGAATACTGAGATAATAATTTTTGTTTTTTTTGCTGATCAGAACATAAAAATAAAGCCCGATACAAAGTATATTCAAACCCAAAAGGGTGTTAAATAGCATGACATTTCACTCCTTTTGGCCAAATGACATAGAATTAATTTGTTGATATTTTAATCAATCTCGAGTGGGTTGTCGCTCTCATCCGGTCTGAATGTCATTTAAATCGATCAAAAATTTAGTGGCGGTAAAGAAAAGCGGATTTTGCTAAAATGATCCGGTATTTTTATTGCTATAGATGACCTATGACCGACCTGCTTCAAGATGATGAATATGACCGCCGTTTTGCTGGTGTTGCCAAAATTTATGGAGAAGACAGCTTTAACCATTATGAAAAAAGTCATGTGATGGTGATCGGTATCGGCGGTGTCGGTTCATGGGCAGTAGAAGCTCTGGCACGTAGTGGTGTGGGCGAGCTGACCTTGGTGGATATGGATGTGGTGGCCGCGTCTAATATTAACCGTCAGTTACCTGCCATGAGTACCACCTTGGGTCATGAAAAAATTGAAGTCATGGCCGAGCGTTGCCGCGCAATTAATCCACGCATTAAAATTAATCTGATTGATGATTACCTGACGCCTCAGAATATCAAAGAAATTTTAGCAGGTGATCCAGATTTAATCCTTGACTGTATTGACGATGTCAAAGCTAAATTCGCCTTGATGTTACATTGTCGTTTTAACAAGATTCCGTTAATCGTATCGGGCGGGGCAGGGGGTAAACTGGATCCGCTGAAAATTCGGGTCGCCGATTTATCTAAAACCGAACAGGACCCGATGCTGGCCAAATTGCGTGCCCAGTTACGTGCTAAAGGCATCTGCAAAAAGCCTAAAGAAAAATTCGGCATTACTTGTGTCTATTCCATCGATAATCCATTCTCCAGTGCCGATGTGTGTGCTAGTGCCGGCTTGCGCTGCGGTGGTTATGGTTCTGCCGTGGTGGTAACTTCAAGCTTTGCCATGGTTGCCGTGGCAGAAGGTTTGAAAAAGCTCGATAGTAAAAGAGCAAAAGCCTGATTTAAAAATAAAAAGTACAATCTATGTGCTTTTTTTAAACTCGCGTTTAGAATGAAAGGATTCATTTGCAGAACAAAAATAATGTTTTGGAGCAGCTATGTGGTTCTTGCTGGTAGTGATTTTGGGTGTAGGGGTGTTGGCGATCTGGATGTGGAAACGTCCGGATCCGGTGAAACGTGATCAGGCGAAGGCTGTACAACATGATTTATGGATTGAGCAGATTGATGCTCAACTGAAACATGCAGCACGTTTGAGTTCAGATCCGGAACATCCGAACTATGAACGTGCCTATCAGATTTATCAGGGACTGGCTCAGCAACAGGAAATTCCACAAGCCTATGTAGGTATGGGCCTAATGCATCTGCAAGGTCTAGGGCATGAGCAAAATACTGAAAAAGCCATCAGCTACCTGGACAAAGCCTTTCGCTTGGGTAGTGATGAAGCAGCCTATCATTTGGGGCGGATTCATGAAGGGGAGGCATATCAACAGGCTGACCCGGAAAAAGCTTTGTATTGGTACCGACATGCGGTAGCACGTGGCAATCTGGATGCCCAATATCGTATTACTGAACTTTCTTCTACCGAAGGCCAGCCTCAAAACGAGATGACTGCAGAAAAACAGCGTCTGGCATTATTCATTCAAAATGCCGGACAGGGTCATGCCAATTCGCAGTATCAGTTGGCTCAGTATTATTTGGCAGATTCAGCAGCCCAGGATTTAGTGCAAGGAATTCATTATCTGTTTCTGGCGGCACAACAAGATCATTTGGCCGCTAATCAGCAGATCGCCGATGATTATGGGCATGGACAGATTCTCCCCCAAGACCTGATGCAATCGCTGCAATTTATTAAACGCTGTATCAGTCTCGGTGACCAGAAAGGTCTCTATGATTATTATGCCGGTGTGTTACAAGGCCGTATCGATACCGACCAGCGTCAACGCGTGTTCCAGCATTTATTGCAGCAGTCCAAAGAGCATGCCGATGCACAAGCCAAGACTTTAATCGGGCTGGCTTATTTTCATGGCTGGTATGTTGATAAAAATGAAACCATGGCATTTCGTTACTGGTCGGAAGCGGCCAATAGTCAGCATGCGCCTGCATTATGCATGATTGCTGCGCTGTATTTTGAGCAGCACCTGGTGGCCAACGAACCGCAAAAAGCATTTGAGTTATATCAGGCTGCCTATCAGCTTAGTCCTGACGATGTGTCTGCACGGATGGGGCTGGCACTGTGTTATTTAAACGGTATAGGCACAGTTAAAGATACGGGTAAAGCCACACAAATGATCCAGAACGCGGCACAGCAGTATTGGCAGATTGAAGCTCGGTCTGAGGCGGATTTAATTTATAGCGTCGGCCGGTTTTATAGTCTGGTTGAATACCCTTTACCAACACGTGACAAAGCTATCCAGTACCTGAATCAGGCGGTTGCGAAAGGTTCGAAAGAGGCGGCATGGTTCCTGTACCAAGCTCTGTCAGGTATTTATCCGGTCTTTATCTGTCATTCAGAGCAGGCCAATCGTTATCTGCATCAGGCTGCACAACTGGGACATGCACAGGCACAGGCAGAATTGGGATTGGAGTATCTTAAGGGGCAAAAGATTGCGCAGGATATTGCCTTAGGCTTGAGCTATCTGCAAAAAGCGGCTGCTCAGCAGAATGGTGTGGCACTGAATGCTCTGGGTGAAGCATATGAGCAGGGTCAAGGTGTTGAGAGTAATATTGAGCAAGCCGTACAGTATTATCAGCAGGCGGCAGCGCAGGTGAATGCAGATGCCTATAGTCATCTTGGACGTTTATATACCAAGGGAATTGGCGTGGAGCGTGATATCGGAATCGCACGGGACTGGCTGGAAAAAGGCAGTTTACTCGGACATGAGCGATCCACTGAATTATTGAAAAATGTGAATGCGTATTTGCAAATGAAATAAACTGACTCAAATCATATGAGCTAAAAAACCGCTGTCTGACAGCGGTTTTTTTATGGATCAAGCTTTGTTAAGGTAATTGTTTAATCGGGCTACCACCCAATGCCTGCATCAAGGTGACATAAGCATTGTACTGGTTCTGTCGGGTTTGCACCAAAGACAGCCGCGCATTGCGCGTAGTTTCCTGTGCATCCAGCAGGTTCTTTAAAGCGACTGCACCATTACGATAACGCACTTCAGTCAAGCGTTCAGTTCTTTCTGTCAGCTCAACATTGCGTTGCTGCAAAGCCACCTGCTTAGTGAGCTCAGTACGATTCGACAAGGCATTTTCCACATCGGCAAAGGCTTCGTACATGGTCTGGCGATACTGGATAATGGCTTTTTCATATTCCAGCTCATTGACTTGCAGATCACGTTTCATGTCATTCCATTGCAGGAAAGGCAAGGTCAGACCTGCACCTAAAGTTGCAACCGGATTTTTCAGTGCATTCGAGAGGGACGTACTGTTGCCAATACCGGTGGTCAGATTGCCGGTCAAACTAATGGATGGATAGTAGCTGGCTTTGTTGGCATCTTTATTAGCTAGTGCCTTACGCAAGCGCAGTTCAGTCGCTCGAAGGTCAGGACGACGTGACAATAAACTCGCCGGTAAGTCAGCCTGAATACTCGGCAATTGAATATTCGGTAAACGGCCTGGCTCTTGAATCGCGAGCTGTTGAACCGGCATGTGCAGCAATACCGCGAGTCCGGTACGTGTTTCCACACGTTGTTGTTCAATCTGGCTTAAGGTTGCCTGTTGGCTTTGAATCGCCTGTTCCGCCTGGGTTAAATCCAGACCGGATACTGCGCCGGCACGATATTGCACTCGCACCAGATCATAGGTTTTTTGCGCGGTCGCCAGATTTTGCTGTACCACGCTATAACGTTCATTCAGATAAGCCAGTTGCCAATAGAGTTGCGCTGTGGTGCCGATCAGGCTCTGAGCAGTTGCCTGCAAGTCTTCTTCAGAGGCTAAGGCCTCCCAGCGAGCGGCTTCGGTTTGATTGGCCAGTTTGCCAAACAGATCCAGTTCATAGCTTAAGCCCGGATAACCCAGTGAAAGACCCGTCGAAGAATCGCCGCCACCATCTAGGCTAAAACGATGGCCCGTTGAAATTCTTGCATCACCGACGCGAACGCCTTGCTGACTTTGAGCTTGTCTGGCTTGAATACGGGCCTGTTGTAAACTGATGCCGGCCACTGCCAGATCGGTATTCTGCGCCAATACTTCATTCACCAAATTATTTAATTGCGGATCTTTAAATAAAGTCCACCATTGATCTGCCAAAATATCGGCATGAATCTGCTGACTAAGCACCTTATTGTTTTGAAAGCTACCCGGCATATTGATCGCAGGCTGTTCATAGGGGGTTTTCACCACTGCGGCACAACCGACCAGCGAGCTTCCCAGCAACAGGGCACTGGCAAGCTTGGTTAAATTCATTTGCATATCAGATTCCTTATTCGCGAGAGAGCGCATCGACTGGATTCAGACGAGCAGCGTTACGTGCCGGGATAAAGCCAAACACAATCCCGATCAGGCTTGAGCAGACAAAGGCCGCTACAATCGAAGTGGTTGAATACGCCATCTGGAAAGTACCGCCGGCAAAATGGGTAATTAATTGGCCAATCCCGAGGGAAAGCAGCACACCCAAAATACCACCCAAGATACAGACCAGAACGGCTTCAATCAGGAATTGCTGCAAAATATCACTTTGACGGGCACCCACCGCCATACGCACACCAATTTCCTGAGTACGTTCGGTTACCGATACCAGCATGATATTCATTACGCCAATCCCGCCGACCACCAGTGAAATCACAGCAATCGCTGAAATTAGCAAAGTCATGGTCGCTGTGGTTTGCTGAATAGTTTCACGAATACTGTCGGCATTCTGGGTAAACACATCCTGCGCGCCATGTCGCTGTACCAGCAAATTCAGAATCGCATTTTCAGCCGCCGCACTTGGGTATTCATCCTTGATCCGCACAATGATGCTACGCACATTGGATTGCCCCAGCATACGGCTCATCACTGTGGAATATGGCAGATAGACATTCAGGCTGTCATTATTGCCCATCATGCCTTTTTGCGCGTCAATCACCCCGATAATCCGGCTCGGTACGCTCCCGAGTAAAATCACCTGACCCACCGGATTGGTGCCATCCTTAAAGAAGGTGTTTTTGGTATTGGTGTCAATGACGACATCTTGCGCCTGTTGCATGACGCTACTGCGGTCAAAAGGCTGACCGGACTGGAAAGTCATGCCACGCACGTAGAAGAAATCTTCACTGACGCCGTTGACCGTAGTTGAAGCTTCGATTTCTTTATAACGGCCGGTGACACTGCTATTCACCGATGGGCTGACGCCATCGACATACGGTTGTTCAGCTAGCGCATCGGCATCGGCCGGAATCAGGGTTTTGGACTGTGAAGATCTGGAATTATCCCCAAAGCCTCGACCCTGAAATACGGTAATGGTATTGGTCCCCAGACTGCTGATATTTTCCAGAATCTGCTTTTGTGAGCCATTACCGAGTGCCACCACCGAGACCACCGAAGCAATACCGATAATGATTCCGAGCATGGTGAGGAAAGTCCGCATGCGATGTGCATTCATGGCTAGCAAGGCCATCCGGAAGGCTTCACCCAGACGGTCAACTGCAGAACGCCATGAAGAAATCTTCTTTTGTTCACTGCGGATCAGCGGCTGTTTTTCCAGATGCTCTTCGACTTCAGGAACATTGGGCTGGTCGGAAATGATATTACCGTCTGAAATCTCGATAATCCGGGTCGCATTTTTCGCTACATTATGATCATGCGTGACCAGAATGATGGTATGACCTTTGGCATTCAGTTCACGCAAAATGCGCATCACTTCAATACCGCTGTTCTTGTCCAATGCACCGGTCGGTTCATCGGCCAGAATCACGTCACCGCCATTCATTAACGCACGGGCAATCGAAACACGTTGCTGCTGACCACCAGAGAGCTGGCTCGGACGATTCTGGGTTTTTTCACCCAGACCCAGATCGGTCAGAATCTTGACGGCTCGCGCATGTCGTTCAGATGAATCTGCACCGGCATAAATCGCAGGAACTTCGACATTGCCTGCTGCGTCTAAATCACCCAATAAATGATAACGCTGGAAAATAAAGCCGAAATATTCACGGCGTAATTGCGCCAGTTCATCCGCTTCCAGTTCGCGGGTTTCACGGCCTTTAACCTTATAGCTACCGGTAGTTGGTTTGTCCAGACAACCCAGAATGTTCATCAGGGTCGATTTACCGGAACCGGACTGGCCGACAATCGCTACCAGTTCACCCGGATAAATCTCCAGATTCACCCCTTTTAAAATCTGGACCGTGCTTTCACCCGCAGGGAATTCACGAACCAGATTTTTCACCTCGAGGAGAGGCTGTTGTTGTGAATTCATGCTTACATTCTCATTGGGCCACGGCTATTGCCACCGCGTTTTGCTGCATCATTGGAGGTATCAGAACCATCGGCAATCACCACCTGATCACCACGTTTTAAACCTTTCAGCACTTGCGCAGTCGCGCGGTTATTCAAACCGATTAATACAGGGGTTGGTTTTGCAGTACCATCGGCTTGCAAGACACGAACCATGCCACGTTGTGCTTTACCTTGCTCAATCAATGCAAGTTCTGCTTCAGACAGGTTTAGACGCGCTGGACGTTCACCGGCAGGGCGATTGCCTTGAGCCGATTCAGCTTCAGGAGGTGATGCCGGACTGCCTTCACCGCGAGAACCCTCACCACGCGCTTCACCACGATTGGCACGTGGCGGACGGTTTGAACCTTGAATGGCCGCAGCAGGAATGGTCAGCACATTTTTGGCTTCATCCAGTACGATATAAACTTGTGCAGTCATATCAATACGTAATTTTCCATCTTCATTCGGTACATCGAACAATGCGTTGTAATACACCGCAGAACTTGACGATGAGCTTGAGGTATTGTTATCTGTATTAATTGAATTGGGTGCAGGCTCAACCTGACGTAGTTTGGCGTAAATCTTTTTCTCGTTATTGCCTAACGTAGTGAAATAAACCGTCTGACCTTCTTCAACTTTCATGACATCCGCTTCAGAAATTTCAGCTTTAATGGTCATGGTGTCCAGTTTTGCCAGTTTCACAATAGTCGGCGCACTCTGGTTGGCGTTTACAGTCTGACCTTCTTCGGTCACAATCGCCACAATCGTGCCATCCATCGGCGCCACAATCTGGGTGTAACCAAGATCTTCTTTGGCAGTCGCCAGCGTCAAACGCGACTGTTCAATCTGTGCATTGATAGCGGTGATATCCGCTTGCGCCGTTTTATAGTTCGCAAATGCCGATTCCAGCTCTGAGCGAGAAGTGGCATCCTGTGCATACATGGCTTTCTGACGGTTGTATTCAGCTTCAACTTTAGCCAAATTCGCCTGTCTTACTGCAAGTTGTGCCATCTGATTTTTAATGCTGGCTTCAGCGGTTTTTAAATCATTTTCCTGACGAACGGAGTCAATCCGCGCAATCAGCTGACCTTGCTTGACCTGATCGCCCAGTTCTACATACATTTTTCTGACCTGACCCGAAACCTGCGCCCCCACGCTGACCATCTTGGTCGCTTCCAGAATACCAGTCGCCAGTACAGAGCTTTCGATATCGCCCTGGGTGACTTCAGCCGTAATATATTGCGGAGGCTGTTCTTTGGGTTTGAGGAAGTACCACCCCGCAGCGATGAGCGCAATGGCAATCACAGCGGCCATAATCAATTTCGTCGGTTTTATTTTTGGCATGATCAATATCGGTTCAAAATCAGAGAATTGTGAACGATTATAAAAGCGAAATTAGGATAAATCGTGTATTTTTTTAAACTAATAGGAATGATTATTATTTTATTTTTCGAATTTTGACAAAGACTTAGTGAAATAGGGGCTTGCCACAGATACTGGAAATCGCCTGTAGTACCAAATGCTCCGGATTTTCATGTCCGAGTCCTTTAATTGAGGCATCAATTCTTAATAATAACCCCGGCCAGGCCAGAAAAGTCTGTGGGCTGAGACGGCGCAAGGCTTGTTGATATAACCCGACTTTGGTTTTCCAGATCCCGATTTGCAAGGCATTTTGCGGTTGTTCAAACAGCTGCATCAACAGACGCATTTCCTTGCTGAGACTCCATAAAATCAGGCTCATCGGTTCACCTGAAACGACTAGATACTGAAAAATTTTGATCGACTGGGAAAGATTACCTTGTAGCAGGGCATCGCTCAAATCATAGGTGCTATAACGTGACTGATCTTGTAAACATGCATATAAATGATCAACCTGAATGATATCGACTTCAGCAAAGGTATCGCTAACCCGCATCAGGCTGTTCTTTGCTGCAAGCAGGTTGTGCTCATGATGTTGTTCCAGCCATTGCCAGGCATCATTGGCTAAACGAATGCCGAGTTTTTCAGCTTCAATACCCAGAATCTGCTGCCGGTCTTTTGGATAATTGGCCACCAGCGAAACATTCACACCATTGGCATCAATCAGCTGAAAGAAACTGGATTTCAGGCTATTAGTATCCTGTTTGGGCATCACCACCAACAGCAGGTTTTGTTCATTATGCTGCAAATAGTTTTTCAGTAACTTGATTGCGCTGGCATCCGGTTTGATATTGCCATGTACTTCAATCGCCAACTGGGTTGAAAACAGCGACAAGCTGTTCAAGGCATTAAAGACGGTTTTCCAGTCGGCGACCGAACTAATGTCATAGCGTTGACGTTCAATGTCCTGCTTTTGCCAGCTGGCCCGAAAGGCATCAATTAAATTCTGTTCCAGCAAAGGCTCTTGACCATGCAAGACCCAAGCACCGCGAGCTTCATCGACACGTTTCAGGGCTTGCAGATAATCAAGTTTCATAAAGAGGTCTTATTGAGCAGGTTGCACTGAGGTATTTTGTTTGGCTAAGGGTAAGCGGTTCGATGAAATCTGACGCGCGATCTGCTGCGCCACATCATCAATAATGACCTGATTCAGATATTTTTGTTCCTGGTCATCGGTGTTGACCGTTTCAATATCATATTGATACGTACGTGTTGCCACGACAGTGCGTGGTTCAGTGATCGGATTGCCTTGTGCATCTTCAATCCGGAAAGTCACGTTTAAACGTAACAAGGTTTCAACTAGTTTACCGTTCAGTTCCAGACGGCGAGGGGTGTAATCCAGGACACGTAACACATAAGCATTGGGTGCATTACTCAGCTGTACGCCTGCAGCACCGAGGTAAACTGCCAGTTTCTCTTGCAGTTCTTCAGTATTGGGCGGTAAAGACAGGCTCATGACAGAGTAAGCAACAGGGGCGGAGCTCGGATTGGTTCCTTTCAGATGAAAGCCACAGCCGACTAAGCCTGCACTCAGACCACAAGTTAAAACAATTGCTGCTAAATGTTTGCCCAAATGCATGTGTTGCCCTCTATGCTTCCCGAAGGGGAATATTTGAAATCCTGAACTGGATTGTAAAGTCAAAGCCCGTTGGCTGGCAACGGGCTTTGTTTGGGAATTGTGAAATCCTTCAGAAAGTTCCTTCTCCCTCTGGGAGAAGGTTAGGATGAGGGGTTATATATTTACCTCTCCCTAGCCCTCTCCTGAGAGGAGAGGGAACTTAAGGACTTAAACCACCAAATTCACTAATTTATTCGGTACCACAATTTCTTTCTTAGTTGGACCTGTCAAGAATTGTTGAACTTCAGGCAATGCTTTGGCTTGAGCCAAGATGTCATCTTTAGAGGCATCCACAGATACTTCAAGCTTACCACGAAGCTTACCGTTGACTTGAACCACGATGGTTTGCGTATTACGTGTCAGCGCAGATTCATCTACCGCAGGGAATAAAGTTGAATTCAATTCAATCCCAAATTCAGCCAATAAAGTCTGGCTTAAATGCGGTGCAAATGGTGCAAGTAAAGTTAACAGCGTGGTAATCGATTCACGTGCGACAGCAACGTCATTGTCATCTTGAGCTTCAAATTTGTTGTTAGCATTTAAAAGTTCCATCAATGCAGCAATGGCAGTGTTAAATGCATGACGACGTTCAATATCATCACCGACTTTTTGGATGGTTTCGTGTGTCTTACGACGCAAGTCTTGTGCAGCCGTAGACAGTGCCGCTTTGTCGATGTTTGATGCACCGTTACCTTTTTCAAGGAAGCCTGTTGCTAAACGCCATACACGTTTCAGGAAGCGGTTTGCACCCTCAACACCGGCATCAGACCATTCAAGTGATTGATCAGGTGGAGCCGCGAACATCATGAACACACGTGCCGTATCTGCGCCGTACTGGTCAATAATCGATTGCGGGTCGATACCGTTATTTTTCGATTTCGACATTTTTTCCTGACCACCAACGATAACGTCTTGGCCATCTTCTTTATATTTGGCAGAAAGCACACGGCCTTTTTCGTCTTTTTCAAGCTCGATATCTGCCGGATTAAACCAGGTTTTCTTACCTGAGTCTGCTTCACGATAGAAGGTATCTGCTAGCACCATCCCTTGCGTTAACAAGTTAGTGAATGGTTCATTGCCTTGTACCACGCCTTCATCACGCATCAATTTGTGGAAGAAGCGTGCATAAAGTAAGTGCAGAATCGCGTGTTCAACACCACCGATGTATTGGTTCACAGGAAGCCAGGTTTGACCTGCTTCAGGTTTTACCATGCCACCCGTAAAGTCTGGAGATGCATAACGTGCATAGTACCAAGACGATTCTACGAATGTATCAAGCGTATCTGTTTCACGACGTGCGTCGCCACCACAGCTTGGACAAGTCGTTTCATAGAACTCAGGCATTTTGTTCAGTGGGTTACCTGAACCATCTGGAACAACGTCAGTCGGAAGAACCACAGGAAGCTGCTCTTCAGGTACTGGCACTTGACCACATGAAGGACAGTTAATCATTGGAATTGGGCAACCCCAATAACGCTGACGAGATACACCCCAGTCACGTAAACGGAATTGAACCTTAGAACTTGCTAGGCCTGTTGGTTCTAATTTGGCAAGGAATGCATCGTAGGCACCCTGGAAATCTAAACCGTCAAATTCGCCTGAATTAACCAGTTTGCCTTCTTTCGAGCCGTACCATTCTTGCCATTGAGTTGCATCGAAGTCAGCATCATCTGCGCCTTTGGCATCAATCACTTGCTTGATAGTCAGGCCATATTTGTTGGCAAATTCGAAGTCACGTTCATCGTGTGATGGAACCGCCATCACCGCACCTGAACCATAAGACATCAATACATAGTTGGCGATCCAGACCGGAACTTCCTCTCCAGTCACAGGATGCTTCACAGAAAGACCGGTTGCCATGCCTTTTTTCTCGGCAGTCGCAAGATCCGCTTCTGCCACAGAACCCATACGGCATTCTTCAATAAATGCAGCCAATTCTGGGTTTGTTTCAGCTGCTTTCAGCGCCATCGGGTGTTCAGCTGCAACTGCAACATACGTTACGCCCATCAAGGTATCGGCACGGGTAGTAAATACCGTTAAACCATCTGCATACACGTCAGGATTTGCTGAAGGGAAAGTGATGTCCATCCCTTGTGAGCGACCAATCCAGTTGCGCTGCATGGTTAGAACTTGTTGTGGCCAGCCATCTTTAAGCGTGTCTAAATCGTCAAGTAACTCTTGCGCATAATCAGTAATGCGGAAGTAGTACATTGGAATATCACGTTTTTCTACCAATGCACCTGAACGCCAGCCGCGACCATTTTCAACCTGTTCGTTGGCAAGAACAGTCTGATCGACCGGATCCCAGTTCACTGTAGAAAGCTTGCGGTAAATCAAGCCTTTTTTATAAAGCTGAACAAATAGCCATTGTTCCCAACGGTAGTATTCAGGGGTGCAGGTCGCAAATTCACGATCCCAATCTACTGCAAGACCGAGTTTTTTCAACTGGTCGCGCATGTAAGCAATATTTTCAAATGTCCATTTTGCTGGCGCAACCTGGTGTGCAATCGCTGCGTTTTCAGCAGGTAGACCGAAAGCATCCCAACCCATTGGTTGTAGGACCGTTTCACCTTTTAAGCGATGGAAACGGCTGATCACGTCACCAATCGTATAGTTACGCACATGACCCATATGCAGCTTGCCACTTGGGTAAGGGAACATCGAGAGAATATAACGACGTGGACCTTCTACTTTGTCGGCAACTTTAAAGGCTTTGCGAGATTCCCAATCCTGTTGGACTTGAGGCTCAATCGCACTGGCTTGATATTCGGAATCAATGTGAGTAGTCATAAACGTATCAGTGAATTACGGTGAAAAAAGTCTGTTGCACAGCATAGCGCAAAATGCACCTAAAAGTGAATTTTGCGCCGGCATTTCCCGAAGAAAAAACACGCTGTTCTATATGGAGGTGTCTTATAAAGCGACTGCACGATTTTTAGATTGCTGCAAAGCTTCGTTGGCTTCACGTTGTTGCTGGTCCTGATTCGCAGGAACTTGAGGGGCTTGTTGCTGTTTTTCTTGGGATGTGTTCTCGGTTTGCACTTCAGTTTCAGTCGTTCTAGATGATGCTGGTGCTGAATTTTTCCAGCCATAGGTATCCACTGTGGTGGCTTTTTTCGCAGATTTCGGTGGTGGCGTCTTGGTATAATGCGTGACACCTTTCGCATCGACCCATTTATGATACTGGATCGCGGAAGCGCTGGTGCTACAGATGCTCAAAACAACTGCGCAACTCAAACTGAAGGCGGTTAAAAAAGATATTTTCATTGTTTTTGGGCCTCGGCTTGCTAGGCATGGAATACTGCAATTATTGTAGTGATATTTTCAGTAAAAATGATGGATTTTTATCTGCTTTATTCAAAGCTAACTGCTTAAATAAGCTCAATCTAGCGTATAAGAAATCAGAGACAAATCTTCGTATACAAAATTTATTGATAAACAATTTCCTTTCATTTAATAAAAATTCATTCATTTTTTTTATATAAGACATATTAAAAATTTATAAAATTAAACCATTAACCCTATGAATTTTATTGGATTAGATTAAGAAAGAAGAGAGTCAATGCATGGCTGTAAACTGATATTGCTGTAAAAAACAGCAGATCTAGGCGCTATAAACATGGATTGCCTGTTTTTTAAACTTGACTTTAAAGCCTGAAAACACAAGAATGCTGCAATAGTTTTATATGCCTTAGATCGATCACCCTTCGACTAAGTGTCATTTCATGCAGTGGGCGATTTCTCTAGCCGAGAAATTGAACAAAGCTAAGCAAAATATGTTTATCCCAACATGTTTTAGGTCTTGTATTGCTCGAACAGCAAAGAGATCAGATTTTTTTCCTATTGCTATGAAAACTATGAAGTTTGTGTGCTATAACAGTGCAGACAGTTAACAAATGAAACACTGCAAATGCCTCCCATTTGTGCAGTGAATAATATTAGGGTGAATCACGTTGGAACTTCTATCTGGTGGTGAAATGCTTGTTCGCGCATTAGCGGACGAAGGCGTTGAACATGTTTTTGGATACCCAGGCGGCGCAGTTCTTCATATTTATGATGCGCTATTTCAACAAGACAGAATCAATCATTATCTCGTACGTCACGAACAGGCTGCCGGTCACATGGCCGATGCTTACTCACGCGTGACAGGCAAGACCGGTGTTGTGCTAGTGACTTCAGGTCCGGGTGCAACCAACACGGTAACGCCAATTGCAACGGCCTATATGGACTCAATCCCGATGGTGATTTTGTCAGGTCAGGTTGCGAGTCATCTGATTGGTGAAGATGCATTCCAGGAAACCGATATGGTCGGTATTTCACGTCCAATCGTGAAACATAGTTTCCAGGTGCGTCATGCCAGCGAAATTCCTGCAATTATCAAAAAAGCCTTTTATATTGCGTCTTCAGGTCGTCCAGGTCCTGTCGTGATCGATATTCCAAAGGATGCGACCAATCCTGCAGAAAAATTTGCTTACGAATACCCAGAAAAAGTGAAGATGCGTTCGTATCAACCACCGTTCCGTGGTCACTCAGGTCAAATTCGTAAAGCGATTGAAGAGCTGATCCATGCTAAACGTCCTGTGATTTACTCAGGCGGTGGTGTGGTTCAAGGCAATGCTTCAGCACAATTAACAGAATTGGCGCATTTATTGGGTTATCCAGTGACCAATACCTTGATGGGTCTTGGCGCATTCCCGGGTAATGATGAACAGTTCATCGGTATGTTGGGGATGCACGGTACTTACGAAGCCAACATGACCATGCACAATGCAGATGTAATTCTGTGTGTGGGTGCGCGTTTCGATGACCGTGTTACTAATAACCCTGCGAAATTCTGTCCGAATGCAAAAGTCATTCATATTGATATCGACCCAGCGACAATTTCAAAAACCATTATGGCGCACATTCCAATTGTCGGTGCTGTAGAGCCTGTACTGAATGAGATGTTGAACCAGTTGAAACAGCTTAATGTTTCTAAGCCAAATCCTGAAGCGATTGCGGCATGGTGGAAACAGATCAATGAATGGCGCAAGGTTCATGGCGGTCGTTTTGAAGCGGGTGTTGATGGCGTGATGAAGCCACAACAAGTGGTTCAGGCATTGGATAAAGTGACCAATGGCGAAGCGATCATTACTTCTGATGTCGGTCAGCATCAGATGTTTGGTGCGATGTATTACAAATACAAACGTCCACGTCAATGGATCAACTCAGGTGGTCTAGGCACCATGGGTGTAGGCTTGCCGTATGCAATGGCTGCGAAGCTTGCATACCCGGAACAGCAAGTGGTGTGTATCACCGGTGAAGCATCGATTCAGATGTGTATCCAGGAACTGTCGACCTGTAAGCAATATGGCCTGAATGTAAAAATCCTGTGCCTGAATAACCAGTCTTTAGGGATGGTGAAGCAGTGGCAAGATATGAACTATGAAGGACGTCATTCAAGTTCTTATGTAGATTCATTGCCTGATTTTGCCAAACTGATGGAAGCCTATGGTCATGTCGGTATTCAGATTAATCATGCCGATGAGCTAGAGTCGAAGCTTGCAGAAGCGATGGCGATTAACGACAAGTGCGTATTTATTAACGTTATGGTAGATCGTACCGAGCACGTTTATCCGATGTTGATTGCGGGTCAGTCGATGCAGGATATGTGGTTGGCTAAAGGGGAGCGCACGAAATGAGACATATTATCTCTGTACTCGTAGAAAACGAATCAGGCGCGCTTTCCCGTTTAGTGGGTTTGTTTTCACAGCGTGGCTACAATATCGAAACATTGAATGTTGCTCCGACTGAAGATCCAACGCTTTCACGTTTGACATTGACCACTTATGGTGATGATCACAAGATTGAGCAAATTACCAAACAGCTTAACAAGTTGGTTGAAGTGGTGAAAGTGGTTGACCTGTCTGAAGGTGCACATATTGAGCGTGAATTGATGCTGATTAAAGTCAAAGCATTGGGTTCATCGCGTGACGAAATCAAACGTACGGCAGATATTTTCCGTGGTCAGATTGTCGATGTAACACCAACGACCTATACCATTCAAATCGCGGGTACCACTGAAAAAGTGGATGCGTTTATTGATGCACTTGCAGAACACACGATTTTAGAAGTGGTTCGTTCAGGTGTATCAGGTATCGCACGCGGCGAAAAAGTACTCACCATCTAAATTTTAAGTATTTCCTCATCTGAATAAGAAGAGGGTATCAGGCAATGTAAATTTAAGGGTCATTGCCTGATTTAACGGACAAACAAGCATTTAAGCGGAGACAGCAATGCAAATTTTTTACGATAAAGACTGTGACTTATCTATCATCCAATCTAAGAAAGTAGCGATCATTGGTTACGGTTCACAAGGCCACGCGCATGCGCTTAACCTGAAAGATTCTGGTGTTGACGTAACTGTAGGTTTACGTGCGAACTCTGCTTCTTGGAAGAAAGCTGAAAATTCAGGTCTTAAAGTTGCTGAAGTTCCTGCTGCTGTAGCACAAGCTGACGTAGTGATGATTTTGACTCCAGATGAGTTCCAATCTCAACTTTACCGTGACGTAATTGAGCCAAACATCAAGCAAGGCGCTACTTTAGCATTTGCTCATGGTTTCTCGATTCTTTATAACCAAGTTGTTCCACGTGCTGACTTAGACGTAATCATGGTTGCACCTAAAGCTCCTGGTCACACCGTACGTTCTGAATACCAACGTGGTTCAGGTGTTCCTGACCTTATCGCGATTCACCAAGATGCTTCTGGTAATGCGCGTAACGTTGCTCTTTCTTACGCTTCAGGCGTAGGTGGCGGCCGTACAGGTATCATCGAAACTTCATTCCGTGAAGAAACTGAAACTGACCTTTTCGGTGAGCAAGCAGTTCTTTGTGGTGGTGCTGTTGAATTGGTTAAAATGGGCTTCGAAACTCTGGTTGAAGCTGGTTATGCACCAGAAATGGCGTATTTCGAATGTCTACACGAACTTAAATTGATCGTTGACTTAATGTTCGAAGGCGGTATCGCGGACATGAACTACTCAGTGTCAAACAACGCTGAATACGGCGAATATGTAACGGGTACTGAAGTAATCAACGAACAGTCTCGTGAAGCAATGCGTAATGCGCTTAAACGTATTCAATCTGGCGAATACGCGAAGATGTTTATTCAAGAAGGTGCGTTGAACTACCCATCTATGACTGCCCGTCGTCGTCAAAATGCTGCTCATGGTATCGAAGTTACTGGTAACAAGTTGCGTGCGATGATGCCTTGGATTCAAGCGAACAAAATCGTAGATAAAGAAAAGAACTAAGGTTTCGTGCCTTAAAAAGAGGAAAGCAGCGCTTGCCTCTTTTTTCGTACCTTGGATCCAAGCAAACAAAATCGTAGATAAAGAGAAAAACTAATTTCTCGAATCAATTGATTTGAATGCGAAAACCCACTTAATTTGAGTGGGTTTTTTATTTCTATGTTTACGTGCCTTAAAAAATGGGGAAAGCAGTGCTTTTCCCATTTTTTAATATCTTGGAGCCAAGCAAACAAAATCGTTGATAAATAGAAAAACCAATCTCTTAATTGGCTGATTTTTATGCTATAAAAGCCCTGCCAAAGCGGGGTTTTTTATTGGATAAGAATAATAGACCTCTTGCGAAAGTATTATTTTAGACTTTGATATTTATTTAAAAATCAACGCTTATCACTGATTAAATTTTGACTAACGCAAGAGATACCGTCTGAAACGTCAAGCAAATTATCGAAAATTCATGCTCAATAATCTGCTTGATAAGGCTGTTGGTGTTTGAGTACACCATAACAAAGATGAACCAACTTTCTCATTGCAGCTCCAATCGCCATCATTTTGGTTTTACCATTAGCTAATAATCTTTCATTCATCCCTTTAATATGAGGATTATGCCGAGTTGCGACAATGGCTGCCATATATAAACCGGCACGTATTTTGGAAGAGCCCGCTTTGGATAAATGGCTTCTGCCATGAATGGAGCTACCTGACTGCTTTTGAGTGGGCACCAAGCCAACAAAGGCGGCCGCTTGACTAGCTCTTTCAAAAGTATGACTGCGCAAGAAACTGAGCATTAATAAACTAGTTCGATCTGCAATGGCTGGAATACTGCTGAGCAGTTCTTTATCATTTTTTAAATCAGGATTCTGATCAATGTGATCATCAATTTGTTGGTCGATACCCTGAATATGTTTGTTTGAATAGCCACCAAAATTCTAGACACACATAACCATCTTTTGGACTGCCACCACTCTCCTA
>DDAT01000004.1:0-47563 GCA_002332985.1 Acinetobacter lwoffii
GCTTCAAAATGAGGCCGTCTCATGTCTAGGATACTGGGAGCAGTCCACTCTGAGCAAAATATCGAGCTCTGGCAGGATTGGTTATAGAGACTTGATAGCCCTCATCAAATAAATATTTAGCCAAGAGTTCATGATAAATAGATGTTGCTTCCATTAAGATAATGGTCTGCGTAGAAGTTGCAGCATGCTGGTTTAGCCAGATTTGAAGTTGCTCAAAACCTTTTGGTGTATTTGAAAAAGTTTTGGTTTTTCTTTTTATTTGCAGAATTTTCTAAAATTAAACAGCAATCAATTTTAGCTTTAGCAACATCAATACCAAGATAAAACATAATCTTTACCTGCTTTAATTATTCAATTATTGTTTTAGCATAACCACCGTCTTTTCTTGTGAATGCAGCATCAAAGTGCTTAGTTACCGTCCAGAGTTGTGCAAGTGGTTAGGGCAAATTGTAGGTTTTATCTCTTGCACAGACTAAAAGTCTTAGGTCTATTACAAACTCTACAATTTGCATATAGTGGAAGCTAATCACTACAACCTCCAAGATACAAGGTCTAATGATTTTATATAAATATGTTGGCTTTGATGCTGGTTTAAAAATATTAGAAACAAGTACTTTAGGCTTTTCTTTGCCGCGCGATTTTAATGATCCATTTGAGGTGACGGCTTTAGCTTTAATGGGGGAAACGGTAAATGTTGGTGTAGAAACGCAAGCTGTAAGAAGTCGGTTTATCAATAAATATGCAGTATTGTCTTTAACTCGAGCCCCCTTAAATCCTTTAATGTGGTCTCATTATGCAGATAGTCATAAAGGAATGGTGATCGGGATTGATACAGAGAAGGCAGGTTTAGAAAGTTTTGAAAATTATACGATACCTGCTCAGAGAGGAGAGATAATTTATGTGAATACAGTGCCACAACAATTAATTCAATAGATGTCGTGCAATTAATGCAAATTGGAAGTAAGCATCATATATGGTGGGAATCTCATGAGAGATTACTAAAACATGCTGTTCTTTATAAGCAATTATGTTGGGCGTATGAAGAGGAGGTTAGGGTAATGAAATGTTTGGGGAGTGAGGAATACCATTCTTATCATTCAAAGGAAGATAAGAGATTTGAGTTGGATGGAGAGCAGTGGGAAAGAAAATATATTGGTTCAAGAAGTATATTCTTAAAAAGCATCCCATCAGATGCATTTGTTGAGATATATCTTGGGGAAAATAGTTATCGTGATCAAAGAAGGAAGTATGATAATTTAATCGATGGTTATAAAGTTCCTAAAATTTTACAGTTAAAAGAA
The DNA here is from genome assembly GCA_002332985.1 of Acinetobacter lwoffii. Classification (GTDB taxonomy): domain Bacteria; phylum Pseudomonadota; class Gammaproteobacteria; order Pseudomonadales; family Moraxellaceae; genus Acinetobacter; species Acinetobacter lwoffii_N. Next base: position 1,302 of record DDAT01000004.1, read on the forward strand.
TTTAGTCGGAAGAATAATATTGAATTATTCACTGTTTTAGTTGATACAGAAACATGGTCTTTAAAAAGAAAAATTATTAATTCAGTTGATTTAGATTAAATAGCTGTAATTGTGGTAGCGGTTCATATATTAGAGTTCTTTTATAAATTGTATTAGTTCAGACTTGATCAGCCAATCTTTGACATGACCTACAATTCTTGAGGCTGTTGGCTCTGAAACTCCGTAACTCGTAGTAATGTGAAATAAGGTTCGGTATTCTCGCCAATAGCTTAGACAGAGCAGAATCTGATCCTTAATGCTTAACTTGGGCGGTCTGCCTTGAGTTAAAACATGTTTCTTCAATTGATCAACCATTAAATAAAAAGTTGACCATGATATGCCTGTATATCGCTTAAACTGTGTTTCTGAAAACTTTTTGAATCGATGTGTTTCATTCATAAATTAGGCACGAATGCCAAGAAAATTAGAGGACGAATATTAAGCAAAATAGTGTTCAATTTTTATTTATGAAAGAAGATTATTGTATATTAACATATTGTTTTTTTAGTTAATTTATATTAATTATTGCTTTTTAGAAAGTTTTTCATAGCTAAGAAAAGTCTTGATGTGTGAAAAAGAAAGCAAAAGTTTCGACAAAATCACACATTTCTTAAATAAAGTTGCATAATTTACAACTATTTGTAAATTTCGTAACTTTGTTTTATTTTTTTGTAAGTTAAGGTAAATTATAAAAAAATAATAAAATTAGTGGTTTAATTGTTTTTTATAAAATTTAAAGATTATTTTATTCTTTTTATTTGACATAGTTAGAAATATTTTTAAATTGTATCAATTTATTTTTTGTCTTAACCTTTTATAAGTATAGGATTAAATTTTTTAAAACAAATAAAAAACCAAAAATAGAGAGTAGTATTGTGAATAATAAACTTTTGCATATTTTTAGGTCAAAGATAATAAGATAAGTTAACGGTTAATTAACTTTACTCATAATAATAAGAGTTAAAGCGTAATCGTTAAAATAACTACATATACATATTCTTTTATTAAAAAGAAATGGAGAAAATCATGAACAAAATTACACAATCGGCATTAGCGGCATTAGTTCTTGGTGCTTGTTCTACGGCATCTTTTGCAGAAGATGAAGCAGCTCGAGGTGGTTATCATCCTCCTAAACCACCAATTGACTGGAGTAAATGTAATACTTTAGGCTGTGAAAAAGAAATTCCAATTTCACTTAAAATTAATAAGAAATGTGTTTTAACTGGTGGAAATGCAATAGTATTATCTGCTGCTGGTGGAACCCAAACTACAAATTATTCAATTACAACAAATACCCCTTATGTTCTAAATTTACAAACTGCAAATGCCGGTGCTAATAATACTACGTTTGTTAAACATGAAACAGATGCATCTAAAACAATTGCTACAACAATTGTGACGACTAAACAAGGTGCTGCAGGTGCTGTTCCATTTGGTAATTCAAATCATGCTGGTCAAGCAGTTGATAATTATACACTTGCAGTTACCAATACTGCAGTTGATGCTACACAGTTAGCAGGTAATTATACCGATCGCTATCTAATTAAAGCTTACTACTAATTTATTTAATCAACCTAACCTGATATTTATGTTGGGTTAGGTTGCCTCATTATACTTTTAAATGGAAAATTATAATATGAGAAAAACAACTATATTATTTTTTTTATCTTTTTTTTATTTTTCTGGCGGGAAGGCGGATGTTGCAATTGATCCAGTGCAAATGTATATATTTAATGATAAAAAACAAAAAACAACAACACTTACTTTAGAGTCTATAAATGAAGTAGAAAAAAAGATATTTGAGGTGAAAGCATTTAAATGGGATCAAAATGATAAAGGTGAAGATGTGTTGGAGAAGGATGATACTCTTATAATTAATCCAAGAAATTTTATTTTAAAACCTAATGGGAAACAAGTTATACGTGTTGGTTTTAATCGTCCAATAGTATCTGTATTGGATGGTCGGGAAGAGGGTGCCTGGCGCATTGTAATTGAGGAATTACCTCAACCTGTAAAAGAATCATCTATTACTTTCTTGATGAATTTTAACCTGCCATTATTTATTGGAAAGCAAGATAACTTAAAATTAAATTTTAATATTGAGAATGATAAGCTTATAGTTAAAAATAAAGCAGAATCTCATATTCAAATTTCAAAGTTACAAATTTTAGATTCTAATAAGAAAGAAGTTTTTACTAGTAATAATATGAAATATGCACTTAAAGATAAGAGTATTTTTTATGAGTTGGAAGGCGTTAAAATAAATAATCCTCGTAATTATTTTGTTAAAGTAATGACAGATAAGTCGCATGAGGAAATAGAGTTAAAGCTTATGGATTAAAATTATAATTAAGGATTATATTATGCAGTTAAATAGAAAAATAATTATTCTAGTTAATATTTTATTCTTATGTAATGCTAATGCTAACCAGAATCCTGATGATGAATTTTTTGCTAATCTTTGGATAAACGAGCTTGATCATAATATAGATATTATTTTAATAAAAAGTGATGATAATTTTTACATAGAGTGCAATATATTGTCGGAACGAGATATTGATATATCTAAATTATCAAAAATGGCTTCTCGGGATGAGTTTTGTCTTATTTCGGACCGGAATATTCAATCTAATTTCGATGCCTCTAAGCAAACAATTAATCTCACCATACCTACCCAACTGTTTAAATCAAGTACACAGATCTCCCAGTTGCAGACTATGCCAGAGAGAGCCAGTTTTGGAGGTTTCGTAAATTATGATTTTACCTATTTAAATTCAAAAATAGACAGAGAAACGAATTCTTTATATAACGGCCTGACAGATCTGGGTGTCTTTAAAGACTATTGGATTTTTAAGAACTCAATAGCATATTATAATCATCCTTTGAATGAGTATTTTACTCGACTCAGCACTAGTATTGACTTTGAATTTCCTAAAAGTATGACTCAGCTTACTTTAGGAGATACAACTACAGTATATAATCCATTAATTAATTCTTTACGTTTTGCCGGTTTAAACTGGGGAACTAATTTTACTGAGCGACCAAATTTTATTTATTGGAATACTCCAATCTTACAGGGAAGTGCGCGTGTTCCTTCTACAGTTGATTTGTATATTAATGGGGTAAGTATATATAGCCAAAGAGTCAGTCCTGGTGATTTCAATCTTCAAACTGGTGCACAAATTCAACAGGCAGGAAATGCACAAATTATTGTTGAAGATGTATTAGGGAATAGGAGTGTACAAAGTTTTCCTATTCTGGTGACGAATCGGCTATTAAGATCTGATCTTAGTGAATATAATGTTTCATTAGGAAAGTTGCGTTATAACTATAATATAGAAAGTAATGACTATCGTAATTTTTTCTCTAACCTTTATTATCGTTATGGGGTATCTAATTGGACAACACTTGGTTCTAATTTTTCTTATAGCGAAGACTTGCAAAATTTAGGCTTTCTATGGACTCAAGCTATTAGTCATTATTTGGTTTTGGATAGTGTAGTTCAAGCTTCACACGATGAACTTAATAATTTTAATTATTCATATGGATTATCTGCTGCAAAGGATTTCGGAAGAGTTTCACTTGGTGCAAGTGCGAAATATACAGAAAGAGATTTTAAATATTTAGGTGATGACCTGGATAATTTTTATAGTTATCCTAAGTATGAATATTTAATTTATGGGGGAATGAGCAATATTCCTCTCTTGCATAATATTTATTTGAATTATGCTGCCCAGAGTTTTCATCAGCAAGAAATGCGCGTGGAAGATGAGATTCCTTCATTTTTTCAAAATGATCGTAAAACTTTAAATTTAGGGTTTAATCGTCGGCTAGGTAGGAAGGGAAGCCTAGGTTTGAGTTATTTTAGCTCATTTGGTGATGATCGGGATTCTGGAGTTGTCTTATCACTTAGCTATAGTTTTGATGATGATAAAGCAGTTTATTTTAGTCATTCAACAGATGAAAGAACTAAATTGCAATTTGTAAAAAGTAATCCTAATCAGGTTGGATTTGACTATGAAACAGGTGTAAATAGACTCGAAGATGAAACACTATATAATTTCAATGGGCGATTGAAAACAGATGTTGGGGATTTAGGTTTTTATCATATAGAGGGAGATAATGAGTCTGAATCACAATTAAACTATCGTGGTGCGGTTGTTTTTCTTAATAATAAATTCAATTTTACTAAGTTGGTTGATAATGCATTTTCTGTTGTTAGTGTGGGAGATTATCAGGATGTCGATGTTTTAAGGTCTTTATCTGTAGTAGATAAAACGAATAAGAAAGGCTATACCTTCGTTCATGATATTATTCCTTATGTAAATTATGATATTGGTTTTGATCAGAATCAATTACCAGTCGAAGCTAAGATTCCTTATGCAACCAAGAGGCTTACTGCTTTAGATCAGCGGGGGTATATTATTAATTTCCCTATATATAATACAAAACAGGTCACGATTTTGCCTGTAGATAGTAATAATCATAAATTCACAGCCGGTTCAGAGTTATATATCGATAATGATGGTGGGGAGGTTTATCCTATCTCATCGGACGGTACGGTCACTCTATATGGGCTTATTCCAAATACTTACAATATTAAAATCATCAGCACCGAATCTAAAACTTGCTTTGCACAATTGACGGTTACAGAAAATCAAAAAGAAGAAAGCGGACTATCTACGCTTATCTGTAAATAAAGGATGAAAAATAATGAAACTTAAATTTACTGTACTTGTGTTCTCTCTATTATTGACCAGTCTAAGTCATGCCCAACGTTGTCAGATTGATCGATCGACAGTATCAGAACTCAAATTGAACTCCTCTTATCTGAGCCAAGCTGCGACTTCTTTTATCGTAAGGTGTGATAGCAGTTATGCTATTCAATTTAATTCTAGAAACTTAACCAGCACTAATGGCAGTAGTTATTTGGTTAATGAGCACAATCATAAAATAAGAACACAAATGTATATTTCTGGGGCGACCTCATCCCGTTGGAATATGCCGATATCCCAACCGGCAACTAGCCTAAGTAAATTTATTGTATTGGTACAACTAGCTGAACAACCTTCTGCTTTGACCCCAGCTGGAGTTTATAAAGACAGTTTATATGTGGATCTTATCTACTGAATTCTTTTAGTTGGCTCTTAAAAGAGAATTGGATTTTGGTCTATTTAAGCCCTTTAACCAGATTTTGAAGCTTTCTGACTGGATTTTTTAGGCATGAGCTATGGTTATGAATAGGTGAGTTAATTTACTCTTAATTGTTAGTCAAGTTAATTAGATATCTCTATAAGTACATCAACTTCCGAATAAAATGAGAGAAGGGGGGTAATATCATTAAAATGCAATAAATAAGCATTAGACTTTAGCTTAAAATATAATCACATAGGTGTGATATGGAACAGCCCTGCACCTCAGCGTTATCGAAAAAAATGTCTGCACTTCAAAATATTAGCTTTGACTTAAAACAGTTGCGACAGCAAAAAACAAAAATGACCCTGCCTTTGGAAGATCTGACACGGTCCCGTTTAAAAATTGCCATCGTTACCGAAACCTGGCCTCCTGAAATCAATGGTGTTGCCCATGCTTTATTGCAACTTTGTAAAGGATTGCAAAAACAGGGACATAAGATTTTATTAATACGTCCAGAACAACGACAAGCCTGTAACGATTTTAAACCACATAGTGAATGTCTGGTTAAAGCGCATTGCCTTCCTAAATATAGCAATTTGCAGTTTGGTAGACCGCAATTTCTAAAAATCCATCAAGCTGTTGAAACTTTTATACCCGATATTATTCATATTGTGACCGAAGGCCCTTTGGGTTTGGTAGCTCAGCAGCTTGCAAAATTCCATAAAATTCCAGTCTCTAGCGGTTTCCATTCGTCATTTCAGGAATTTAGTCGGTTTTTTGATTTGGCTTTTTTACTGAAGCCAATTCAAGGTTATTTAAAGTGGTTTCATAATAATACTGATTTGACCTGTGTCCCGAGTCGAGGCACGGCTCAAGCCTTAAATCAGTTTGGTGTGACTTGTCCCTTGGCAGTTGTGGGCAGAGGCGTCGATCCAGATACATTTTCACCAAAGTGGCGATCACCAGATTTGCGCTATGCTTGGGGAGTTTCAAACGAGACCCGGGTGATGTTGTATGTCGGACGGCTTTCTCCTGAAAAGGAAATTGACGTGCTGATCAAAACCTATTTTGTGCTGCGCCAAGTTCGTCAGCAAGATATACGTTTGGTAGTTGTTGGAGATGGGCCGGATCGCACTCGACTGCAACAACTGAATCAGGATGACAGTATTGTTTTTACCGGTAGCTTGACAGGAGAAAAACTGTCAACGGCGTATGCCAGTGCAGACGTATTCTGTTTTGCCAGTCAGGTTGAAACCTTTGGAAATGTGGTATTGGAAGCGATGGCCAGTGGCTTGCCAGTGATTGCTTATGATTATGCTTGTGCAAACTTGCATGTGCAGCATGGTGAAACGGGATGGTTGAGTAGACTTGGACATCAGCAGGGGTTGATCCAGCAGATGCTCGGATTGCCTGATCAGCAAAAATTGCAGCAGATGGGTGCGCAAGCACGTAAAAAAGCCGAAAAAGTAGGCTGGCAATATCCGGTCCGGCAATTTGAACAGGCACTGTATTCACTGGTACAGCATCAGGAATACAGGATATAAAACAAGAAAGGAGCACCAGTGTGAAACTCCAGAATGTAAAGATTAAATTTTTAGAAATCGATTTGAAAGGCTGTGTTTATCTGAATCATTTTTCGCATTCAGTCCGTATTGCCACTTTTTTTAAAATGATTAGCCGCTTAGGAAATGGTGCATTTTGGTATTTCATGCTGATATTGGTTTGGATCATGCAAGGCTTGATCTATACCGTGCAGATTGTTTATCTGATTTTGGGAAGCACTATTGGTACCATTATTTACAAGGTGCTTAAAATCAAAACCGTACGGCCACGTCCTTATCAGGTGCATCAGGTGATCCGTTTGGGTGAGCATCCACTGGATCATTTCAGTTTTCCTTCGGGACATACCTTGCATGCCGTGATGGCAACCACCGTTTTAGGTTATGTCGCACCTTTATTACTGATGCTGATGTTGCCTTTTACGGTTCTGGTCGCAGTGTCCCGAATGGTGCTGGGATTGCATTATCCAAGTGATGTGGCAGTTGGCGCAATTCTGGGTGGCATGATGGCAATTGCCATTGTCCTGACCGCGCCTTATCTGAATATTGTGCTGTAAAAATAAGTGAAAGCCGGAGCAAAGGCTCGCAGATTTTCACAGATTTGTTAAAGTACAGCATCAAAGCAATTATGGTGAGAAATAGAGATGGGTTTACGTTGGACTGACACGCTCGATATCGCGATTGAACTCTATGAAGCGCATCCAGATGTGGACCCGCAGTGGATTCGTTTTACTGATTTACATGCCTGGGTGTGTGCTTTGCCTGAGTTTGAAGATGATCCAACCAAGTCGACTGAAGGTTTGCTTGAAGCCATTCAAATGGCATGGATTGACGAGGCACGCTAAGGCCTCATCTTAAAAAAGCATTTTTTTACAGATGAAAAGCAGAAAAATGCGCATTATCTCGGTATAATGCGCCAAATTTTCATGTCAACAATTGACTTAAGGAGCCTATCATGGCTATCGAACGTACTTTATCTATCGTTAAACCAGACGCAGTTGCTAAAAACCACATCGGCGACATCTTTGCTCGTTTCGAGAAAGCTGGTCTTCAAATTGTTGCAACTAAAATGAAACATTTGACTCAAGCTGAAGCTGAAGGCTTCTATGCTGAGCACAAAGAACGTGGTTTCTTTGCTGACCTAGTTGCATTCATGACTTCTGGTCCAGTGGTTGTTTCAGTTCTTGAAGGCGAAAATGCTGTTCTTGCTCACCGTGACATCCTTGGCGCGACGAATCCTAAAGAAGCTGCTCCTGGTACTATCCGTGCAGATTTCGCTGTAAGCATCGATGAAAACGCTGCTCACGGTTCTGACTCTGTAGCATCTGCTGATCGTGAAGTTAACTACTTCTTCGCTCAAACTGAGATTGCTCCACGTACTCGTTAATTCGCAGTATTCAAGCCAGATAAGTGTTATTATACTTATCTGGTTTTTTTATTCTCTGAATAATTCTTTGCTCACATATTGAGCTTCTCCTTTCATCTTTAGACATGGTTTAGGTAATACACATGAGTACTGAAGCAGTCGCTGTATCAGCAGTTTCTGAGCCACAGCAACACACTCCATCCGCTCCAGCACAGGTAAATACTGTCGAGAAAGTGAATTTACTTGGCATGTCACGTCCGCAAATGGAAAAATTCTTTGAGGACATGGGTGAGAAGAAGTTTCGTGCCGGGCAGGTGATGAAATGGATTCACCAGTTCTTTGTGACTGATTTTGCTGAAATGACCAATATTTCCGGCAAACTGCGTGAAAAACTGGAAAAGATTTGTGAAATTAAAGCACCGGAAGTGGTGCATAAAAACTATTCCAAAGATGGAACCCGTAAATGGGTATTCCGTGTTGGCGACGGTGAAGGTTCCCTCGTCGAAACCGTATTGATTCCTGCTGAACATCGCAGTGGTTTACGTCGCACTTTGTGTATTTCTTCACAAGTGGGCTGTGCACTGGACTGTTCATTCTGCTCAACCGGTAAACAGGGTTTCCAGCGTGATTTGACTCAAGCCGAAATTATCGGTCAGCTCTGGATGGCGAACTATTCCTATATGGAAGATGTGCCTGTACTTGAGCGTGAACGTTCAGTCACGAACGTGGTGATGATGGGCATGGGCGAGCCATTGCTCAACTACGATGCAGTATTGAATTCAATGCGTATTATGCTGGATGACTTTGCATACGGCATGTCAAAACGTCGTGTGACTTTATCGACTTCTGGTGTGGTACCGAAAATCGATCAGATGGTCAAAGATATTGACGTGGCGCTGGCTATTTCATTGCATGCGCCAAATGATGAACTGCGTAACGAGCTGGTGCCGATCAATAAAAAATATCCGCTTGAGCAGCTGATTGCTGCATGTCAGCGCTATATTGCTAAAGATGGTAACGAAAGTTCACGTAAACATGTGACGATTGAATATGTGATGTTAGATGGCGTGAATGACCATCCTGAACATGCTCAGCAAATGATTAAGCTGTTGAAGAATTTGCCAAGCAAGATTAATTTGATTCCTTTTAATCCGTTCCCGCATGCGCCATATGGCCGCTCAAGCCGCAACCGGATTATTTCTTTCCAAAAAACTTTGTCTGATGCCGGTTTTGTGTGTACGATTCGTCAGACACGCGGTGATGACATTGATGCCGCGTGCGGACAGTTAGTCGGACAAGTTGCTGACCGTACCCGTCGTGCGGAACAGTGGAAAAAGAAAATTGCGCAATCGAATGAGATCATGCGCTCACAAGGATAATAAGAGGTCGCCAGTTGAGAAATCTAACATCAAAGTTTACTTTGATTTCAACAGTATGTGTGTCTTTGGTTTTAGTCGCGTGTCAGACGCCAGATCTGGGTCAGAAAGACCCTGAAAAGGCCACCAAAGTCCGTACCCAATTGGCGGTAGAATATCTGAGAACAGGTGACCTGGATGCAGCTAAACGTGCGCTGGATCAGGCACTTGAAAGCAGTCCGCGTGATTCTCAAGCGAATATGATGATGGGCGTGCTACTGCAACAGGAAGGTAGTAAGCTTAATCTCGAAAAAGCAGATCATTATTTCAAGCGTGCGATTTCGGCAGATCCGAAAAATGCACAGGCGCGAAATAATTACGGCACTTATTTATATCAGCTTGAACGCTATAATGATGCGATCGAGCAGTTTCAAATTGCTGGTGCCACGTTGGGTTATGATCAGCGATTCCGTGCATTGGAAAATATGGGGCGGATTTACCTGAAACTGGGTGATACAGCAAATGCTGAAAAATCATTCAAACAGGCGCTGCAAGCCAATCGCGATTCTTATATTTCAATGTTAGAGTTGGCAGAAATATTTTATTTGAACCAGCAGTTCCCGGCGGCGACACAAATGTATCAACAGTTTGTGCGTGGTGTGGGACAGAAAAATCAGGGTGCCCGTGCGCTCTGGGTCGGCATTCGCACTGCGCGTGCCGGGGGTGATCAGTTGGGTATGCAGGTATTGGTCAACCAGTTACGTGCACTTTTTCCTGAAAGCCAGGAATACCAACGTTATTTGCAATTACAGTACAGTACTGAGGCCGTATGGAAGTAAATCCTAATTCACCATCGAATCATTCGAGCGTAGCTCCAAATGCGTTAGGAAATATTCAACGTCCGGGCGAGTACTTGCGCCAGATTCGCATCAATCAGCAACGCAATCTGGAAGATGTAGCGAAAGAGCTGAACATCCCGGTCAAAACCCTGACTGCTCTTGAGCAGGATGAATACAAGTCTTTGCCTGAAGCGACCTTTATTAAAGGTTATTACCGGACTTATGCCAAATTTCTGGGTGTAGATGCGTCTAGTATTATTCAACGTTTTGATGAAATTTATACCAATGATACCGGGCTGCTGCCGAACCATGCCCTGAACAATTCTCCTATTAAAATTATGGGGAAATTGCCAGGGTCTAAGCGGGACCGCAATCGTAAGTGGTTAAAGCGCATTTTTATTACGCTGGTATTGCTGCTGATTTTGGGTGCACTGTTTGCCATGATTCAGAACTGGTCGAGTAGTAATTCACAAAATAGCAGTGAAGTCTCTGGAGTAGGCGCTTCTAATGTCGAGATTCTGAATCTGGATACAGGTGCCGCACTTTCCGGTGATCAGCTGAAACTTGATTTTAACCGTCCGACTTCGGTGCATATTGTCGACTCGGCGGGTAATGTTCTGGCAACTGGCCGTCAGGCATCGAGCTTGCAGCTGAATGGTGAAGCGCCATTCCAGATTCGTCTGGATGATGCATCGGCGGTATCACTCAGTTTAAATAATGAAAATATTTCATTGTCACCCTACACTGTGAACGGAAAAGCAGAATTCCGTTTATCACCTTAATAGATCAAGAGTAGAGCAGAACGATGATCGTAAATCCAATTAAACGTCGTCCAACACGTAAAATTCGTGTGGGTTCAGTTTATGTGGGTGGTGATGCACCAATCAGTATCCAGTCCATGACCAATACTGAAACCTGTGATGTGGCAGCTACGGTTGCACAGATTCAGCGCTGTGTGGATGCGGGCGCGGATATCATGCGGGTTTCAGTGCCAACGATGGAAGCGGCAGCAGCATTCGGTGAGATTCGCAAGCAGGTCAATGTACCTTTGGTGGCGGATATTCACTTCGATTATAAAATTGCTTTAGCAGTTGCTGATTTGGGTGCAGATTGTCTGCGGATTAACCCGGGCAATATCGGTTCGGAAGCGAAAATCCGTGAAGTGGTGGCCGCAGCACGTCATAACGACATTTCTATGCGGATCGGTGTGAATGCCGGCTCACTGGAAAAAGATATTCAAAAGAAATATGGCGAGCCGACTGGTCAGGCTTTGCTTGAATCTGCGATGCGCCATATCGATATTCTAGACCGTCTGGATTTCCAGGAATTCAAAATTTCAGTCAAAGCCTCGAATGTGTTCCTGACCATGGATGCGTATCGTTTGCTGTCACAGCAAATTGATAATCCGCTCCATCTGGGTGTCACAGAAGCGGGTATTTACCGTACCGGTTCGGTTAAATCTGCGATCGCTTTGGGTGGTCTGCTGATGGAAGGCATTGGGGATACCATGCGTATTTCACTAGCTGCCGAGCCTGAAGAAGAAATTAAAATTGGTTTTGATATTCTGAAATCGTTGGGTCTGCGCTCAAACGGGATTAACTTCATTGCCTGCCCAAGCTGTTCACGTCAGGAATTTAATGTGATTTCCGTGATGCAGCAACTTGAAGAGCGTTTAGAAGATATTCGTACCCCAATGGATGTGTCTGTCATTGGCTGTAAGGTCAATGGGCCGGGCGAAGCCAAAGAAGCGGATATCGGTGTAGTGGGTGCAGCACCACGTTCACTAGTGTACCGTAATGGTGAGAAGAGCCATTTAATTGACACGAATCAATTGGTTGATGAAATCGAAACTATGGTTCGTCAACGTGTTACCGAGCTTGAAGAAGCTAAATCTAAAGAAATTATTCGTACAAGTTTTCCTGAGTAGATCATGAGTTCAATCGTCGCAATCAAAGGTTTTAATGACATTCTCCCAACGCAAACCCCAGCTTGGAGACGTCTTGAACAGCATCTATCCGGTTTGATGGATGCCTATGGCTATCAACAAATTCGTTTGCCTATCGTAGAACAGACCAATCTGTTTAAACGTTCGATCGGTGATGCAACCGATATCGTTGAAAAAGAAATGTATACCTTCCTCGACAAGGGCAATCCGCCTGAGTCATTGACGCTGCGTCCTGAAGGGACGGCGGGTTGTGTACGTGCCATGCTGGAGCATAACCTGCTGCGCGGTGCGACGCCTCGCGTCTGGTATATCGGCCCAATGTTCCGTTATGAAAAACCGCAAAAAGGCCGTTACCGTCAGTTCCACCAGTTTGGTGTGGAAACTTTTGGTGTGGCGACTCCGGACATGGATGCAGAACTGATCCTGATGACAGCACGTTTATGGAAACGTATGGGTGTGGCAGACAAGGTTCAGCTTGAGTTGAACACTTTAGGTGAGTCGGATGAGCGTGCAGCATATCGTGCGGCACTGGTTGAATTTTTAGAGTCACATAAAGCCGATCTGGATGAAGATTCTCAGCGCCGTCTGACCACGAATCCACTGCGTATTCTGGATTCTAAAGATGCCAAAACACAAAGCATCTTGGAAAATGCACCGAAACTGCATGATTTTATGGGTGAAGAAACGCTGGCGCACTTTGCTCAGTTACAGCAGTATTTGACTGATGCAGGCATGAGCTTCGTGATCAATCAAAAACTGGTACGCGGTCTGGACTATTACAACAAAACTGTTTTTGAATGGACTACAACTCACTTGGGTTCACAAGGTACAGTGTGTGCCGGTGGCCGTTATGACGGTCTAGTGGGGCAACTTAAAGGTAAGCCTGATCAATCTGTCCCTGCGGTTGGTTTTGCGATGGGTATCGAGCGTTTATTGCTTCTGCTTGAACAGCTTGAAGACAATACCCCGACACGTGATTGTGAAGTATTCCTGGTGGCTGAACCGGTTTCTCAAGGTAAAGCTTTGGTCATTGCGGAGCAGATTCGTGATCAGCTTGAAGCAGCAGGCAGTCAGGTTCGTCTGAAAGTGGGCTCACAGGGTTCAATGAAATCTCAAATGAAAAAGGCCGATCAAGCCGGTGCTTTGTATGCGGCGATTTTGGGTGAGCGTGAACTGGAAGCTCAGGCGTTTACTGTGAAAGAGCTGGCAACCGCAGAGCAATCGAATGTACCATTTACGGACTTCGTTGCATTTTTTAGTACTAAAATTTCTTCAAAATAATCGATAAAACATTAGGAAAAGGGTAATCTCATGAGCGCAATGAGTGGTGATGAACAGTTTGAAAGCTTAAAATCCTTTACGAAGAAATATGGTTCTTCGATGATTACCGGGATTTTAATTGCGCTGATTGCCTTTTTTGGATGGGAATATTGGCAGAAGAAAAACCTGGCAGAGTCGCAAATGCACACTGCCAAGGTTCAGCAGTTGATGGATGATGCGCAGGCATCGAAAGGTGATGGTTTTGCTAAGTTATCTGAAGCTGCGGACAAAATTGTCAAGGAAGCACCGGATTCAGCACAGGCGATTCAGACCCAGCTGATGATGGCTAAATTGGCTTATGACAAAGAAGATTATGCTGCGGCCGAGAAAGCGCTACAGAAAGTTGAAAACTCGAAGGTAGATGATAAAGGGCTAGTTCAGGTAGTCAAACTTCGTCTGGCCTATGCACAACTGGCACAGAAAAAATATGATGCTGCATTGAAAACTTTAGAAGCAGTCACTGAGCCTGCATTTAAAGCAACTGCTGATGAAGCACGTGGCGATATTTATGTTGCCAAAAATGATATTGAAAATGCGAAAAAAGTATATCAAAGTGCATGGGATGCTTTGATTGAACGTAAAGAAGAACGTCAGATTTTACAAATTAAGCTCGAAAGCGTAGGCGTATTGGTCGATGATCCGGAAATCGAACGCCCAATTATAGAAACACAAGCGGAAGAAGCTGAATGAATAGAAAATACAAAATTACCTGTGCCTTGACTGTTTTAACGCTTGCATTGGCTGGCTGTGCGGGTAAAACCAATAAAGTTCCAGAAGTAAAACCGAATCCACTTCCAAAACTGACTCAAGCCAAAACACTGGTCCCTGTATTTTCCACCAGTGTGGCTTCGACAGATGCTGCTGATCCGTTGCGTTTGCGTCTGGATGCAGACAATGGTGTGGTCTTTGCGATTGACCCGAAAGGCGAAGTGTCTGCATTTAAAGGCAAACAGCGTCTGTGGCAGAAAAAAGTCAGCAAAGACAATTTAAGTTCTGGTGTTGAAGCTGCTGAAGGTCTTGTTGTCGTTGGCAACCAGAAAGGCCAACTGTTTGCGCTGGATCAGCAAACCGGCGAGCAAAAATGGACTGCGCAATTGACGGGTGCTTTACTGGCACCTTCATTAATTCATGCTGGTCGTGTCATTAGCGTGAGCAATGACGGCACAGTATATGCGCATGAAATTGCGACGGGTGCGCAAGTTTGGACTTATAACTTACCTAATGTACAATTCAGCCTGCGTGGCATGGCTGCACCTGTTGCATTAGATGCTCGTAATGTACTGATTGCATCTTCCAATGCTTATATCTATGCACTGGATGCCTTAAGCGGTGTGCCAAAATTACAGCGTCGTGTCGCAGTGTCGGATGGGCGTTCTGATATCCAGCGTCTGGTTGATATTGACGGGGAACCGGTCGTTGCAGGCCAGTTTGTGGTGACCACCAGTTATCAAGGTCAGGTGACTGTGCTGGATTTAGCTTCACAACAGGTGGTCTGGAGTGAAGATGCCAGCAGTATCCAGCGTCCAGAAGTTGTGGGCAATGGTGTATTTGTGGCGCAAACCGATGGCAAAATCAAAGCCTTTGAGATTACTTCGGGTCAACCGCTTTGGGAAAATGACCAGTTGCTGAATCGCAAGTTAAGTAATCCGGTGATGCTGGGTACTGACCTTGTAGTCGGTGATCTGGATGGTGTCTTGCACCTGATTGATCCGCGTACCGGACAGATTACTGGTCGTTCGAAAACCTCTGGGGAAGTGCGTAGCTTACGCGTCATCGACAACCAGCTTTATGTTTCTACACGCAAGGGCGCATTAAGCATTTGGCAGAACCGTTAATTTTAACGAGCCTTATGCTAAACTAGCCACAACCGTATTTTTGTGAACGCGGGGTGATTGAAAAATCAATGCCCCGTGTTTTTATTTAGGGTATTTACCCCTTATATCTTCCTATGCTTTCTGATGTTCAGGCCACTTTGACGCCTGATATTAAATAAAGGTTACTCTATGAAACCCGTAATTGCGCTCATTGGTCGTCCGAACGTCGGAAAATCGACGCTGTTCAACCAGATTACCAAGAGCCGTGACGCATTGGTGGCAGACTTTGCAGGTCTGACACGCGACCGTAAATATGGCGATGCTACCTATCAAAATAAATCCTTTATTGTGGTCGATACCGGCGGTATTGGTGAAAATGAAGGTGGTATTGATTCATATATGGCAGAGCAATCCAAAACTGCCATTCATGAAGCTGACATCATCATTTTTGTGGTTGATGCGCGTGCCGGACTGCTGGCTTCTGATGAACAGATTGCCCGTGAATTGCGTACTTTAGGCAAAAAAGTCTTTCTGGTTGCCAACAAAGTTGATGGCGTACATGCTGAAGCTGCCCTGGTTGAATTCTACAAACTGGGTATGGGCGAGCCGCTACAAGTGGCAGCCAGCCATGGTCGTGGTGTTCAGCAGATGCTGGAAGATGTACTTGCTGATGTACCGGAAGATGAAAATCCGGAAGAGCATGACAAAAACACGGGTCTGCGTTTAGCGATTATTGGTCGTCCAAACGTAGGTAAATCAACGTTGGTGAACCGCTTGCTCGGTGAAGAACGTGTGGTGGCATTTGACCAGCCGGGTACAACACGTGACTCGATTTATATTCCATTCGAGCGTGATGGCCGTCAATACACCCTGATTGATACTGCCGGGGTGCGTCGTAAAGGTAAAGTCGATGAAATGATTGAGAAATTCTCGATTGTTAAAACTTTACAGGCGATGAAAGATGCCAACGTAATTGTTGTTGTGGTTGATGCGCGTGATGGTATTGTTGAGCAAGATTTGCATTTGATTGGCTATGCGCTTGAAGCGGGTCGTGCCATGGTCATTGCAGTCAACAAATGGGATAACATGACTGAATATGATCGTAAGCAATGTAAGCTCGATGTAGAGCGTCGCTTCGATTTTATTCCATGGGCCAAAGTACATTTGATTTCTGCATTGCATGGAACGGGTGTGGGCGATCTTTATCCATCGATTCACCGTGCTTATGATTCATCTCGTTTGAAAGTGTCACCAGCAAAAATCACCCAGATTTTAAATGATGCGACAGATGCCCACCAACCGCCGATGGTTCAAGGTCGTCGTATTAAAATGCGTTATGCGCATATGGGTGGACAAAATCCGCCAACGATCGTGATTCATGGTAACAAGGTGGATAAAACTCCTGCGGATTATCGCCGTTACCTGGAAAATGTGTTCCGTAAAGTGTACAAGCTTGAAGGTACGCCGATTAAAATCGAATTTAAAACTTCTGAAAACCCGTTTGAAGGCCGTAAGTCTCAAGTGGATGAGCGTGCAGCTGCGCGTAAACGTCGTTATGTACAGAAGTTCAAGAAAGCCGAGAAGAAATTTAAACGTTAATTCTATAGTTTAAATTTTTCGGATAAAAAGCCTGCGTAAAGCGGGCTTTTTGTTTTGAGAAAATAATGAATTTCTCTCCCAATAAAAGTGTGAATTCTTTTACACTCAAATCAATTGATATCTTTTTAATGGATTCACGTGGCTCGGCTGATTCAAATTCATCTGCATCAACTTTCTGATCTGACTTGTCATTCGTTGTCAGACCGCAAAACCCAGGTTGCCGAACGGAAACGCGAAGTGGCGTGTTTGCGTAATCAGCTTTTATCCCAATCTTTTGAATTGCCAGTTAGCGATCAACAGGTGGTGCGGACGAATTTCGGCAAGCCTTATTTAAATGACTATCCGGATTTCAGTTTTAATCATAGTCATAGTCAAAATTTCTACGCCTTGGCCACGAGCAAGCAAGTTCAGAATTTAGGAATTGATATTGAAGAACTGAATCGTAAAGTCCGTTTTGAAGCCTTGGCACAACATGCCTTTCATCCCGAAGAATTAAAATATTGGAAAATGCTGGCTTATGATCCCGAATACTGGTTTAAAGTCTGGACCACCAAAGAGGCGGTGTTAAAGGCATCAGGCTTGGGAATCCGGATCAACCTGAATGAACTGAATACTAATCTTCATCCTGAGCAAAATGGCGGGCGCTGCGAACACCCAGAGATTGGCGTCTATGCCTATCAAAATTATACGCTTACTGGCTGCATGCTCACCGTGGCCTGGCAAAGTGAGGATTCCTGCAAGGGATTGAGATTTCCTGTGATCCAGATTCATCACACTGTCTAAAACAGAATCAACCCAAATATTTTTTATTTTCTAGAAATGATCAGATTACTCAGCCGATTCACAAATTGTGGACTCATCCGCGATAAATGAAATAAAAACTGGCTTTTGAATCCGACCGGATGATGCGTTGCCTGCCATATTGAATCTTTGAGCTGTGCCAGTTTCAGAATATCTCGTGCAACATCTTCTGCTTTTAAATGCACGCCCATTTTTTTAATACTTTCTGACTGCATATCTTTGACCATGGCGGTACTGACGAAAAGCGGCATAACATCCAAGACTCGAATCCCATAGGGTTGCCACTCAATATCCAGACTTTCAGTCAGGCCACGCACTGCAAACTTGCTGGTGGAATAACTGCTTAAATCGGCTTGGCCATAAATCGCCGAAGCTGAAGATAGATTGATGATGCGGGCAAATGAAGATTCTTTTAAATAAGGGAAAGCGGCATGACAGCCGTTCATGACTCCTTTAACATTAATATCCAGAGTCCGATGATGCGCCATAATATCAGTTTCTTCAAAAGGGCCTGAATATAAGACTCCGGCATTATTCACCAGAATATTGATTTCACCTGCCCAAGCTGAAAATTCGGCTAAAGCTGTTTCCCAGGAAGCGTAGTCAGTTACATCCAGAAAACCGGCTTTGGCATGTTCGCCCAGTTGCTGGGCCAGCTGTTCTGCCTGCTCCACCTGAACATCATAAATGCCCACCTTATAGCCGTGCTGGTAAAATAGCTGGGCGGTTGCTGCCCCAATTCCTTGTGCTGCCCCACTAATCAATATACTGTGCATGTGCCTGATCTCCTTATTGTCTTTTTTTTGAGCATAACAAGAAGCCGGCAGATTGACGCGACTATTTGGTAAAAAAAAAGAGGTTTTGAACATGGAACAACTACTCCAGGTCATGCGCGAATTACGTGAAAAATGTCCATGGGATCAGCAACAGACCCCCGAATCTCTGACCAAATATGCCATTGAGGAAGCTTACGAAGTCGAAGCAGCAGTCCGCTCTGGAAAAGTCGATGATGTCCGCGATGAGCTGGGTGATTTGCTGTTACAGGTGGTGTTCCAGTCGCAGATGTACAGTGAGCAGGGCGCTTTCGATTTTCAGGATGTGGTGCAGGCCATTACCGATAAACTGATTCGCCGTCATCCGCATGTATTTCAAGCTGAACAGTTTGCAAAATTGAGCCCGGAAGATGTCTCTCAGCTCTGGCAAGAAATTAAACAGCAAGAAAAGCAGGGCAAGCCACGTTCCCGTTTAGATGAGGTCAAGCATGCACCGGCCTTGGTACAGGCAGATGAAATCCAGAAAAATGTTGCAAAAATCGGCTTTGATTTTCCCGATGTCACTGGGGCATATGACAAAGTAGAAGAAGAGCTGGCCGAGTTAAAAGAAGCTTTGGCAAGCCAGAATTCCGATGAAATACAGGAAGAATTTGGTGACTGCTTATTTTCTCTGGTCAATGTTGGCCGTAAACTTGGAATCTCGAGTGAAATGGCATTATTAGGCACGATCCATAAGTTTCGTACTCGATTTGCCTTGATGGAACATCAGGCGGAAAAACAACAACTCAATATAGACCGCTTGTCACTGGCTGAATTGGATCAGCTCTGGGAACAGGCCAAATTAGAATTAAAACAAAGAGCGGCGCATGAACAAACAACAACATCGAACAAGTCCGGCGTGGATTAATCTTCTTCTGGGTTTATGGCTAGGCTATATTGCTATTGGAACTGCACATGCAACTGCGACCGATTATATGGAATGGAAGACCAGACAACAGCAACATGATGCGCGGCTCAAACAACAGAATGCATCGACTAAAGCAGATCACTATCTGGCAAAACCGGCACTTTCGGTACAAGCGACAGGTGATAGAATTAGTTTAAATAGTGCAAATATTGAACAATTGCAACAGTTGCATGGTGTGGGACAAAAGAAAGCCCAAGCCATTGTCGAGTACCGGCAGAAAAATGGGAAATTTAAAAGCATTGAAGATATTCAGCTGGTCAAAGGCATTGGGCCGGCATTATTTGCCAAAAACAAGGCCAGACTCGCGTTGTGAATAGACGGAATTGATGCTGAATACAGAATCAATCTGAGCGGCAGGATTGACATAATCAAATTGCCCTTTAGGCGTGTAAGCGATATGATTAGCGTCATCTTAGAATTTTACGTTCAGACGTAGGAGACAGCGTCTTTTGCAAACTTTGCGCGCGTCAAAATGTGGTTTATCAACCGCTCAATTACCTTCTTATATTCTCGATGTGATTGATGCCTTAAACAAGGCAGGCTATGAAGCTTATATCGTGGGTGGTGGTGTTCGAGATCTGATGTTAGGTTTGAATCCTAAAGATTTCGATGCAGTTACCAATGCAACCCCGGCTCAGGTCAAGGAAGTTTTCGGACGACGTTGTCGAATTATCGGACGACGTTTCGAACTGGCGCATGTCTATTCAGGGCGGGAACTGGTTGAAGTGGCAACCTTCCGTGCACCACCAAAAAAAGCAGTGACCTCGGCCGCGGGAATGATTCTGCGTGATAACAACTGGGGCAGCATCGAGCAGGATTTTGCCCGTCGTGATTTCTCCATCAATGCAATGTATTACCAGCCACGTAAAGGCATTGTGCTGGATTTCTGCAATGCAGTGGATGATATCCATAGCAAAACCTTACGCTTACTCGGTGATCCGACTTTAAGATTTGAAGAAGATCCAGTGCGGATGCTGCGAACCCTACGTTTTGCCGCCAAGCTGAACTTTAATATTGATGAAGCGATTCTGGATGTCTTTACGCCGGAAATGACCCAGTTGCTGCGTGATGTTTCTCCACATCGACTTTATGATGAATCACAGAAACTGTTTACCATGGGACACCTGAATCGTGTCTTGCCAATGCTGATCGATTTTGGGATCTGGCAGCAGTTATTTGCAGATATCAAGCCTGAAATTACGCCATTTATGGAACGCGCTGCGAAAAATACCGATCAGCGTATTTCTATCGGCAAGACCATCAACCCGGCCTTTTTCTATGCGGTATTGTTGTGGCAGCCATTCCTCGAGCGTTGTGAATTCTATCTAAATAAAGGCGTGGTAGCCGCCGAAGCTCGTGCCCAAGCTGGTCTGGACGTGTTAAAACGTCAGGCGACTCGTACCATTATTCCACGTTTTGCGGAAACCTTTATTCGTGAAGTTTGGGAAATGCAGACCCGTTTGCTGAACCCAAAACCACAGCAAATCGAGGCCTTGTCCAGCCATGCGCGTTTCCGTGCCGGCTTTGACTTTTTGCTGCTGCGTGAAAAATCAGGCGATGCAACTGCACAAGGCATGGGCAGCTGGTGGGATGCTTACCAGCAAATGAGCGGTGACGAGAAAGAACGGGCCATTAGCCAGTATAACCGTCAGCGTGCCAAGAGCCGTCGCAAGGCGAGTCAAGAAGAACATCTGGAACAGAAATTGACCCAGCAGCAAGATCTCACCGAGATCGAACCGTTGGTAAATGAACCTGAACCACGCAATCGTCGAGTGCGCAAAGCCAAGTTTGAAGACAAGGTGAAACCTCTGTCGCATGTAGCAGCCAGTGCCAGCGGTGAAATTGGCGCAGATCATCCGATTATGAAACGTAAGCGGGTGAAACGTGATCTGAGTCAGGTGGTATTTGGGCCAACACAATGATCGTGACGTATATTGGCCTGGGCAGTAACCTGGGTGATTCACGCCAGATTCTGGCAGAAGCTGTACAGAAACTGGCGACCTTGGGGCAGGTGAAAACTTCGCATCTGTATCAAAGTCCACCGATGGGACCACAGGATCAGCCAAACTATCTGAATGCAGTGGTGCAGTTAAATACCGATCTGGCCGCTTTAAGCTTGCTAGATCGTCTGCAAGCCTTTGAGCACGACGCCGGTCGGGTACGTTTACGTCATTGGGGCGAACGTACGCTGGATCTGGACTTGCTGCTCTACGGCAATGAGCAGATTCAAAATGAACGCTTAACTGTGCCGCATGTTGGTGTATTAGAACGTGATTTTGTCCTGCTTCCACTTCTGGATATTGATCCTGAAATACAGGTTCATGGACACAGATTAAAAGACCTAGACATCGTCACACAGTCGACCCTCGCGGTACTCGATGACAGCAACTGGGCAAATATTTAATTTTTAAGTGATGGTAGCTTCGTCAGAACTTTCAAGCATAGAGGAACATTTTCATGGTCAGTCTGAGTGATTTAAGACGCTTTAAAGCAGATGGACGCAAATTTTCATGTCTGACTTGCTATGATGCCAGTATGGCCAAAGCCATGGAAATTGCCGAAGTGGACAGCATTTTAATTGGCGATTCTCTGGGAATGTCAATTCAGGGGCGTGATTCGACTTTGCCGGTCACGGTTGCAGATATGGCCTATCATACGGCTGCGGTACGCCGTGGTAACCAGCATGCCTTTATCATGACTGACTTGCCATTTATGAGCTATGCTACCTTGAATGATGCCTTGCAAAGTTCGAAAACCGTGATGCAGGCTGGCGCGCAAATGGTCAAGATGGAAGGCGGTGCATGGTTGGCAGAAACCGTGCAAGTGCTGACCCGTAACGGTATTCCGGTGTGTGTGCATTTGGGTCTTACTCCGCAGTCGGTACATGTCTTTGGCGGTTATAAACTGCAAGCCCGTACCCGTGAAGCGGCCGATCAGCTCATTGCGGACTGTAAGGCAGTGGTCGAGGCGGGTGCTGCACTATTGCTACTTGAATGCGTACCAGCACAGCTTGGCCAGGAAATCACCGAACTGTTTCCGCAGATTCCGGTCATTGGCATTGGTGCAGGTGCAGCTACAGATGGTCAGGTATTGGTGGTTCAGGACATGCTCGGTTTGACTTTTGGACATACCGCAAAATTTGTACGTAATTTTATGCAAGAACAATCGGGTGCGACAGCCATTCTGGATGCTTTTAAAGCCTACCATGCTGCAGTTTTAGATGGATCTTTCCCGGCACCAGAACAAACTTTTCAGGTTGAATTGTAAGATGAAAACAGAAACCACCATTCAGGGCTTAGCGGCATCATTAAATCCGGCGCGTACCAGTCGCAAGATTATCGGTTTTGTACCGACCATGGGCAATCTGCATCAGGGGCATTTAAACCTGGTGCGTGAAGCGCGTAAGTTGTGTGATGTAGTGGTGGTCAGTATCTTTGTCAATCCGATCCAGTTTGGACCCAATGAAGATTTTGATAGCTATCCGCGCACGCTTGAGCAGGACCAGCAGCTTTTGGCAGAGGTCGGTTGTGACATCGTTTTTGCGCCGACGGTTGAGCAAATGTATGGTAAAAAACCGCGTCTGACCAATATCAGTGTTTCTGACATTACCAATGATTTATGCGGTTTGCAGCGTCCCGGTCATTTTGATGGTGTGGCGGTGGTGGTGGCTAAATTGTTTAACATCGTACAGCCGAATTACGCCTTCTTTGGCCAGAAAGATTATCAGCAATTGGCGGTCATTCGTCAGTTTGTACAAGATCTGAATATTCCACTGGAAGTAATTGGTGTGCCGATTGCCCGTGCAGAAGATGGCCTGGCTTTAAGTTCGCGCAATGGTTATTTAAGCGAAGAGCATCGTGCAATCGCACCGGTCATTTATCAAAGTTTGCAAAAGGCTGAACAGCAATTACATGCAGGCATGGAACTGGATACGGTATTGGCAGAGATTCGCCAGACTTTAACCGATGCCGGGTTTGTGGTGGATTATGTTGAAGCCCGCACTCCAGAATTACAAAAAATTCATACGTTTAATCAAGATCTTGTGTTATTTATAGCTGCAAAGCTGGGGAATACACGTCTGATCGATAACCTGCAGGTTAAATACACTGCCGGCTAAGATGAAAGGGTAGCATGCATGAAGCGCATTTTAATTGTCACGGGACAATCTGGTTCGGGTAAATCATCTGCATTACAGGTGCTTGAAGATCTAGGTTATTACTGTATTGATAATCTGCCTTTGGCATTGCTTCCCGAAATCGTGGCAAAATTGGACAGTGAAAATAATCTGGAACAGTTGGCGCTGGGCGTTGATGTGCGCAGTACCCGGGCAGATTTACAAGAATTTGATCATGTATTTGAGCAACTGCAACAGCATGGTTCGGTCGATATTATCTATCTGACCACGCAGGATCAGGAGCTAATTGCCCGCTTTAGTGCCTCACGTCGGCCGCATCCTTTAGCGTCACGCTTTAAAAGCCTGAATCAGTGTATACAGGAAGAAAAAATCCTGTTGATGCCGATTCAGTTGCGTTCCACGGTGCATATCGATACCACCGATAAAAGTGTGCATGACCTGAAACATACCTTGTTGTCCAAGCTTGGACAGGCCGATAACCTGATCCTGATTCTGCAATCCTTTGGTTATAAGCATGGCATTCCACTGGATGCCGATTATGTCTTTGATGTCCGGCATTTGCCGAATCCGCATTGGGAACTGGAACTGCGCAAATTTTCAGGGCTAGATCAGCCGGTGCAGGCGTTTTTACAAAAGAGCGATCAGGTCGAGGATATGTTCAATGATCTGTATCACTTTCTGGACAAGTGGTTGCCGACCTTTGCCGAAGGGCATCGTCATTATATGACCGTGTCGATTGGCTGTACCGGTGGTCAGCATCGTTCTGTTTATATTGTGGATAGACTAAAAAAAGCCCTTGAGGCAAAATGGTCTATTCAAGTCCTCCATCGAGAAATGAAGCACTGGTCATGATTGATACGACAGTTGACGTAATTAATAAACTGGGTTTACATGCACGCGCATCTGGTAAACTGATAGAAGTTACCACCAAATTTCGTTCCAGTATCCAGATTGGCAAAGCGGATAAACTGGTAGATGCAAAAAATATCATGTCCTTGCTGATGCTCGGTGCGGGCAAAGGAACAACTTTACGCTTGGTGATTGAAGGAGCAGACGAGGACAAAGCCTTATCTGAAATTCAGGCACTATTTGCAGCAAAATTTTATGAGGCAGATTAATCGTGGCACGTCGACCGAACAGTTTAACTGAAGAAGATTTTGATTCTTTAGAGGGACGCGCAAGTAAGACCGAACAGAAAAAAGCAGTCCAGCGTATGGCTGCTTTGGGTGCGCAGCTTGCAGAGCTGAGCGCTAAACAAATTAAAAACCTACCCGTAGATGAGCGTTTGATTGACGCCTTGCTTGATGTGCAGGCAATTAGTTCACATGAAGCACGTCGTCGTCAATTTTCACGGATTGGTAAATTATTACGTAATGAAAATGAAACGGTGATTTTGTCTTATTTAACACCCAAACAAGGTCTTAAAAAGACAGCTCAATTACAGCGTTGGGTGGATCGAATTGTTAAAGATGGTGATCCAGCCATCAATGAATTTACCAAAACCTATAATGCGACAGAGCGTCATACCTTACGTCAACATTATCTTCGGGTACATCGTGATTTAAAGAATCAAGCACCTGAAGAAGAAGTGAACGCTTCTAAATTAAAGCTGTTTAACTATGTACAGCAAGTGGCCTTGATTTCTGACAATTAAGCAGCCCTGTAAAAAGGCGGTCTTTTTAGGCCGCTTTTTTATAGCTGTTTTGAACCGATTGGTTTGACTTGGACATGCATAGTCTATAAGTGTTCTATCTTAATATTACTATTTCAGCTTCTAAAACTACATTGATGATAAAAAATACAAAATTTCTGCAATTAATTTGTTAATGAATGTAAAATCTTTACAATTCTCAGTGGCTTTTTTGGCTTATTTTTAATCAGAATCCTGATATTTAGATATTTCGTAGACTGGAATTGTTAAGATATTTTTAAAAAATTAAAAAATAATTCTGAGTGTTATTAAATAGATGAAGCCTGATATAAAATTTATTTTTAATCATAAGGTCAAGCTATATAATTGAAAAATCATTAGCTTTTACTCTAAATAGGGTAAAAAGCAATGGTGGGTATTTTTTAGTCAGTAGTGTGTTACAGTGAATACAAATAAATATGCTTATTTTAGGTGAGATATATTAATTTCAAATACTTATGTAGATTTTTTTCGAATAGTAAATTTTCAAGTTATTCTTAATCAATTAAATATCAGTGCTTTGCGGTTAAGAATGTATCTGGATAGAAACAGGTTAACAAATCCTTTAACCTAGAGGTGAGTTTTCATCGTTAAGTAAATATAGAATCTTTGTTATTGATTGTATGAATTTGGTCGGCAGTGTTTTCTATATTCCATAAACATTCAGAGAGGCAAACATGGAACTAAAACTGCTAGAGGTCGGTCAGAATACGGAGCAATTAAGCTCGTGCCGTATATCTCTCATTTTAGGTGTCTACACCTCCAACAACCTATTAGACACCTTTTGTAAGATCGCCCGTAAACTTTTAAACGTTAAAACCAGTATTATCGGCTTCCACACGGAACCCTATATCTGGTACAGCTGTCCGCGCGGTTTTCGGGCCTTGCACGCCCCGCAGAACGTGAATCTGCCTGCGTATCTGCAACAGTCAGATGTCATTGACCAGATGCATCCTGCTTATACAGAACTGTCAAATTATGTGAAAGATCTCGGTGTAGCGCATCAGAGATTAGTCGCCTTTAATTTAAAATCAAGTAGCGGTGTGTCTTTTGGACAGGTCATTTTCTTTGATGATCAGACTGAAGGGTTTGATCAGGATGATATTGCCACTATTAAACAATTTGCTGAAAGTTTAGTGATTCGAATTCAGCTCAATCAAGAACATACTGAACTGAAAGAATTATATGAACAGCAATGCGCACTCAACTTCAGTAAAACCAAATTTTTCCAGATTATTGCGCATGACTTGCGTGCACCATTTCATGGTTTACTGGGCTTTTCCGAAGTGCTAGCGCAGGAGCGTGACACTCTGGACGAATCCAGTATCCAGAGCATCGCGGATTATTTATATGATAATGCACAATCGACCTATAACCTGCTGGAAAGCCTGCTGACTTGGGCGATGGCAGAGGGTGGACGCTTTATTTATCATCCGATTAATTATGAATTGAAACAATCCAGTAATATTGTGTGCAGTGTGCTGAAAAGTCTGGCTCTGAATAAAAAAATTGAACTGGTCGACAATATTCCTGAAGACATCAAGGTACATGCGGATATCAACATGATTACCTCTGTCTTGCAAAACCTGGTGTCGAATGCGCTTAAATTTACCCCGGTGAATCAAGGCGGTAAAGTGATTTTAGCTGCAGAGATGGAAGGCGAGCAGGTCAAGATTACGATTCAGGATACTGGCCTGGGCATGACCGAAGAACAGATGCAGAATCTGTTTAAACCGACTTTGGGTGTGAGTGTCAGAGGCACAGCTGAAGAGAAAGGGGTAGGTTTGGGTCTGGTACTCTGCAAGCGCTTTATTGACCTGAACCATGGTCAAATTGCTGTAGATTCCAAAGAGGGCCGTGGTACGACCTTTACTGTGCATTTGCCGATGGTTACCAATGATCATCAGGTGCTAGTGCTTGAAGATGTACATGCCGAGCAATCTTAAAAGGTAAATTTCAAACTAAAACATTCCCACTGAGACAAAACTCCTGCTATCTTTAGTGTGAAAGAGGACTCCACCCAACATTAGGGTAGAGGTGAATTTCACGACTTTTTTTTAGTGCAATATGATAGAATAATTTGCATTAAGTTTCTGTATCTAAATAGATTTAAGGCGAAATGAAGATCAACAAAGCGTACAAATTTAGGCTTGAGCCTAATGCGGAACAGGAGCTTGTTTTAAACAAGTTGCTTGGCTCTGCACGTTTTGTTTGGAATCAAATTTTAGCTGTTTCGTTCGAGATGCTTGCTAATAATGAGCGAATCAACAAAGTTAATTTAGTCAATAAAATTCCTGAATTACGCAAAAAACCTGAATGTGCTTTTCTAGAAAACAGCTCAAATGGCGTTTCACTCCAACAAAAAGTTCGTGATCTTGGTGATGCTTGGGGGAAGTTTTTTAACAAAAAGGAACAAGCTAAGTTAAAGCAAAAACCATTTAGAGCTAAGAAGCCACGATTTTTTAAATTATCCGATGGTGGTGAAGTTCAACTTAGAACACTTATGCCACGATTCAAAAAGAAATCTGATGGTTATGATTCCATTCGTATTGTTCAATTTGGCAGATATTGTTGGGTTAAAGGCAACCAAGTTAAGTTACCTAATGACATTGGCGTTGTGAAATTCAGAAAATCACAAAATATTGTGGGTGAGATTAAGAACGTCACAATCTCAAAGCATGTCGGGAAATGGTATGTGTCATTTGGTGCTGAAAACACAGTAGAAGCACCAGTCCACCCATCAAAATCAGCCGTTGGCATTGATTTAGGTGTTAAAAAGTTAATTACAACGTCTAGTGGTCAAGTATTCGACCCGATCAATAGTTTCAAGGCCAATCAAGTAAAGTTGGCTAGGCTTCAGCGCAAGCTGAGAAAGAAAAACAAGTTCAGTCAAAATTGGAAAAAGCTGAATCTCAAGATCAATACATTACACCATCATATTGCCAATATTCGGCATGACTACTTGCACAAAGTCACCACAACGCTCAGCAAAAACCACGCAATGATCGTAGTTGAGGACTTAAAAGTAGCCAATATGTCGAAGTCAGCGAAAGGCTCAATCGAGAAAAAAGGAAAGAATGTTAAAGCCAAGTCCGGCTTAAATAAATCAATCCTGGATCAAGGTTGGTCAATGCTTGTTAATATGTTGGTGTACAAACAGCAATGGCGAGGTGGTTTACTCGTTAAAGTTGACCCTAAATATACAAGTCAGACTTGTAGTTCATGTGGTCACGTTGCAAAAGAAAATAGGCTTACTCAAGCAAACTTTAGTTGTGTCGAGTGTAGCTTTGGCGAGAATGCAGATATTAATGCTTCTCGCAATATTTTGGCGGTAGGACATACCGTTTTGTCTGTGGAGGGTGGATGCGGTAAAGGTCGCCTTGCGAAGCAGAAAGCAAGTGAAATCCGTGAGGAAGTCACCTAAGAGCTTTTACTTTTAGAATCCCCCACTTGAACATCGTGAAAGTGGTGGGAGTATGTCAAAACTAAGCAGAATGTTTCAGGGGAAGAGTTGAGTGATGAATGCGGCACAATTGCAGAAAACCTTAAGAGCTAGCCAATATACCGAACAGGTATTGGCCAATCACCAGAGTTTACTGGAACAGGATTATGCAATTGATCAGTTTCAAGGCTCACTCAGTCGGGAATATATTGATCAGCTGGTGCAGCACTGCATCCTGAATATAAGCGATGAAGCAACGTGGATGCGCGCAATGCGTATTCTGCGGGCTCGTTTGATGTTTCGCTGGATCTGGCAGGATGCCAATCAACTCACCGATGTTATTACCCTCACTCAAGAACTCTCCGATTTTGCCGATGCCTGCATCTGTGCGGCGAAAGATTTTGCCCGTATTCCGGTCGCTGCCAAGTATGGCCAGCCAATTGGCTATAACGGAAAAGTCCAGGATCTGATTGTCATTGCCATGGGGAAACTCGGCGCCCAAGAACTCAATCTTTCTAGTGATATCGACCTGATTTTTGCCTTCGATGAGCAGGGTGAAACCGATGGACGCAAATGTATTGATGTGCAGCAGTTTTGCATCCTGTGGGGACAAAAATTGATTCATTTGCTGGATCAGATCACGGCGGATGGTTTTGTATTCCGGGTGGATATGCGCCTGCGTCCCTGGGGCGATGGTTCAGCGCTGGCCATTAGCCACGCGGCCTTGGAAAAATATCTGAGCCAGCATGGGCGTGAATGGGAGCGTTATGCCTGGATTAAAGCACGGATTGTCAATCCAAGCCTGGAAGGCGATGAGCTGCTGGAGATGACTCGTCCATTTGTATTCCGCAAGTACGTCGATTACAGCGCTTTTGAAGCCATGCGCGAAATGAAAGCCATGATCGAGCGTGAAGTACAACGCCGGAATATAGAAGATGATATCAAGCTCGGAGCTGGCGGCATTCGCGAGGTTGAATTTATCGTGCAGGTGTTTCAGCTGATTTATGGTGGAGCCAAGCTTGAATTGCAGGATCGCCAGTGTCTGGTGAATCTGAATCATCTGGATGATGCCGAGTTACTGGATGAACAGGCGGTAAAGGATCTGGAAGATGCTTACTTATTCCTGCGTCGGGTCGAGCACGCAATTCAGGCCCTGAATGATCAGCAAACGCAATCACTACCGACAGAGCCAGAGTTAAGGGCGCGTATGACGGACACGCTTGGTTTTGCTGATTGGGACAGCTTTATGGCATATCTCAATGAAAAGCGTGACAAAGTGATGTATCAGTTTGATCATTTAATCAAGGAGAATGGCCCTGACGGCTTGGTTGAAAGTTTTTCCCAGCTGGAAAAAAAACTCAAAGAAGTATTGGATGAGAATGCGAAGAATCTCGTTCATGAGTTTTGGAATGGGCATGCCTTAAAAAAATTACCGGCAAAGGCGGTACAACGTTTAAAAACCTTCTGGCCACATTTAATTGAAGCCATTTTACAGTCAGATGATCCGCAGACAGCACTGGTACGACTGATGCCCTTGGTGGAATCGGTAATGCGCCGTACGGTATATTTGGTGATGTTAATCGAGAGTAAAGGGGCGTTACAGCGACTGGTGAAGATGGCCACGGTCAGCCCATGGATTTGTGAAGAACTGACCCATTATCCGGTGCTACTGGACGAATTCCTGTCGATGGATTTTGAATTGCCAAAACGTAAGGATCTGGAAGATTCCTTGCGCCAGCAACTTTTACGGATTGAAATTGATCAGGTTGAAGACCAGATGCGGGTTTTGCGCCTGTTTAAAAAATCCAATGTACTTGCTGTAGCCGCCAGTGATGTGCTGGCTGAAAGTCCTTTAATGAAAGTTTCCGATGCCTTGACCGATATTGCTGAAGTATCGGTGAATGCAGCGCTGCATCTGGCTTATCAGATTGTGGCAAAAAAGCATGGTTTTCCACTGGATGCAGAAGGGCAGCGCTGTTCAGTCGAGCATACGGCTTTTGCAGTCATTGGTTATGGTAAAGTCGGTGGAATTGAATTGGGTTATGGCTCGGATCTGGATCTGGTGTTTATTCACTATATGGGTGAACAGGCCGATACCGATGGGCTTAAGCCGATCAGTGGCTTTGAATTTGCCATGCGGGTTGCACAAAAGTTTATGTCACTGATGACCACGCAAACCTTGGATGGACGTGTATATGAAGTCGATACCCGATTGCGTCCATCGGGCGAAGCTGGGCTTTTGGTGACCAGTTTAAAAGCCTTTGAACAATACCAGTTCAAAAGTGCCTGGTTATGGGAGCATCAGGCCTTGGTACGAGCCCGTCCAATTGCGGGTGAAATGAGTTTAAGGAAAAAGTTCGAAGTTTTACGCCGGGATATTCTGACTCAGCCTCGCGATGAAAATTATGTACGGGCAGAAGTACTGAAAATGCGTCAGAAAATGAAGGAGCATCTCGGTTCTTCTAAAGAGCAAAAAAAAGATGGTATTTTTCATTTAAAACAAGATGCAGGTGGTATCGTAGACATCGAATTTATGGCACAGTATGCGGTGTTGGCTTGGAGTGGGACGAATAAAGATCTCGCCCATTTCTCCGACAATGTACGAATTCTTGAGGATGCCGCAAAATCAGGTTGCTTATCCAGCGACGATGCGACTGCTCTGATTCAAGCTTATCTCCGTGAACGCGCCGAGAGCCATCGCTTAGCCCTTGCAAATCAATCCATGCAAGTGTCTGCAAGCGACTGGCACGATACCCGAATGACCGTTTGCAAGTTATGGCAAAGACTGATTGATCCAAGTGCAGACTTTGCACTGGATAGTGAATAATTGTGAGAAATTGGAGTTTGTGGCATGAATTTGGCTGATCGTGATGGTTTCATTTGGCAAGATGGACAACTAGTTGACTGGCGTGAGGCAAAAACTCACGTATTAACACATACTTTGCATTACAGCATGGGTGTGTTTGAAGGCGTCCGAGCTTATGAAACCCCGAATGGAACGGCTATTTTCCGTCTTAAAGAACATACGAAGCGCTTGTTGAATTCTGCAAAAATTTATCAAATGAAAGTTCCATTTGATCAAGCAGCATTAGAACAGGCTCAAATTGATGTTGTTCGTGAAAACAAATTAGCGTCTTGCTATTTACGTCCAATTATTTTTATTGGTTCTGAAAAACTCGGTATCGCTGCAACTGACAATACCATTCATGCCGTAGTTGCGGCATGGAGCTGGGGTGCTTACCTCGGTGAAGAGGCGATGGCGAAGGGAATTCGCGTAAAAACGTCTTCATTTACCCACCATCATCCGAACGTGACCATGTGTAAGGCTAAAGCATCAGGTAACTACACCTTGTCGATTCTTGCGCATCAGGAAGTGGCGCATTCAGGTTATGATGAAGCAATGCTGCTCGACCCACAAGGCTATGTATGCCAAGGTTCAGGCGAAAACGTATTCCTGGTGCGTGATGGCGTGATTCATACGCCTGATATCGCAGGTGGTGCGTTGGATGGTATTACTCGCCAAACCATTATTACCATTGCTAAAGACCTGGGTTATGACGTAATTGAACGCCGTATTACCCGTGATGAGTTCTACATCGCAGATGAAGCATTCTTTACCGGTACTGCTGCAGAAGTAACACCAATCCGTGAATATGATGACCGTCAAATTGGTGAAGGTGTACGTGGTCCAATTACCACTCAAATCCAGAAAGCATACTTTGATGCGGTTCAGGGCAAAGACCCGAAATATGCACACTGGTTAACGTATGTGAAGTAATTCAGAATTTACTGATTGAAAAAACCTCTCATTTGAGAGGTTTTTTTTAACGGATGTACTTATTCTGCTGAACTTATGTCATCATATTCAGCATCAAGAAGATTTTAAGATGAGCTTAGGCATACGCAATGAGTAACATCGTTATTTGTATGAAATGGGGAACCAAATACGGTTCAGAATACGTCAATCGTTTATACAATATGGTTAAACGACATACGACAGTCGACTTTAAAATGGTCTGTCTGACGGATCGTACTGAAGGCATTGATCCTGCAGTACAATGTTTCCCTATTCCACCTTTGGCATTGCCTGAAGGTGCGCCTGAGCGTGGCTGGAACAAGCTATCTACTTTTGAGCCTGATCTGTATGGTTTGGAAGGCAATGCATTATTTCTCGATCTTGATGTAGTGATTGTCGATAATATCGATGAGTTCTTTACCTATCCGGGCGACTTTCTGATTATCCATGACTGGAAACGGCCGTGGCGTATTACCGGTAACAGTTCGGTTTACCGGTTTAAACTGGGTGCTTTCCCAGGTCTGTTACCTTATTTCCGTGAAAACTTTGATGAAATCCGTAAAAAATTCCGTAATGAGCAAGCCTATTTGTCTTGGTACGTAGACCGTGAAGGTAAACAGACATACTGGCCAGAAAGCTGGTGCAAGAGCTATAAATATCATTGCCTGCAAAAAATCCCGATGGCTTACTTTAAGCCACCTGTGAAGCCTGAAGGGGCCAAAATCATTGTGTTTCATGGGGAGATTAATCCACCTGATGCAGTCAATGGTGGTGGTGGGAAATGGTACCGTTATGTATTGCCATCGCAGTGGATCAAGGATGCTTGGCAGTAAGCTGAATCAATGAGAAATTGAAAGAGATTTAATTTCAAATGCCGGTAAGAAAGAAAAGTAAGTTCGAACAATGGTTTTCATTTAGTCGTCATCAGCGTCGTTTTGGTGCTGAAAAGATTTATGCGCAATTTGGTCAAGCCGATTTAAATCAGTTAAAAAATACCATCATTGATGGGGATCAAATTCAATATACGCATGGTTCGGCCAAAGATCTCAATGAGCATATTGAACAACTCAAACAGGAGTTTGTGGGGCAGTCTGCATTAAATCATTTCCATGCCAGTCTGATTGTTTTAATTCGCCGTGAGGTCGATACTCAAAATAATTATGACAAATTCAAGGCATTATGGATGGCTGAACGAGATTTTCTTGTACAGTCATTGAATATACGCTGGCTGATTTCAGCCTGTGATACTTTTATTGATTTTGATGAAGACGTAACTCTAAAAGCCATTCTGATGAATGCAGTGTTATTGATTAATACGCTTAAGTTACAGGAAACAGAACGTTTTTTGTGTGATCAGTCTTTAACTGTAAATCAGGAGCATCAGCAGTTATTACAACAACAGCGCTATGCCTTATTTGATGGTACTTCTGCATTTGCAGTTGGAACAGATGATACTTTACGTAATATGCGCTGGCGACTAGAACAAGTGTGTAAAGCTCATGAGCTTGGTCAAATCGTGATAGAAATTTTTGATCGTCTTCAACTTGAGCAGAACGAGAATGTTTATTCACGTTTTAAACAGCGTCATACTCGTGAAAAGACGAGATGGTGGTAATTGTGAATACTTTAATTATCAATTTAAAAAGTTCACAGGATCGTCGTGATTTTCAAAAAAGACAATTTGGGAAATTAGGACTGGATTTTGAAATATTAGAAGCATTTTCAGTTGCTGATCTGAGTGAAGAACAATACCAAAAATTCGGTTTTGGCTGGCAAAGGCCTTTGCGTAAAGTTGAGGTAGCGTGCTTTCTCAGTCACCAAAAAGCCTGGGAAGAAGTAATAAAAAGGAATCAGCCCTGTTTAATTCTTGAAGATGATGCCGTATTGGCTTCCAATACAAAAGAAATTTTAAATGAAATTGAACAGCATCAATTTTCAGATGTGGACTTAATTAATCTAGAAGTAAGAAGTCGTAAAAAAATTATTAGTCGAACACCCGTGTGTATCTTAGGTTCTACTCAGGTCGAATTATATGAATTATATCAAGATCGTACTGGAGCAGCAGGTTATATCCTCTACCCGAGTGGCGCGCAAAAATTATTAAAACGTTTGGCAAAAACCACACCGGCAATTGCAGATGGATTTATATTCTCTGCTTATGAATTACATTGTTTGCAAGCTGAACCGGCAGTGATTATTCAAGAAGATCAGCTTGGTGCTTATGGTCTCTTACAACAAGGGCGTTTTGATTCGACCATTGGGCGCTCTGAACACTTTAAACCTGAATTCAGCTCTATCAAAGAAAAATATAAGTTTAAAAAAAGACGTTTAGTAGGACAAATTGCAATGGCGATACGATATTTGCAGGTCATGGGAAAGGCAGAAAAAAGATTGATCAATCTAGATCAAGAAAAATT
Organism: Acinetobacter lwoffii; assembly: GCA_002332985.1. Lineage (GTDB taxonomy): Bacteria > Pseudomonadota > Gammaproteobacteria > Pseudomonadales > Moraxellaceae > Acinetobacter > Acinetobacter lwoffii_N. The sequence continues at coordinate 36,295 of DDAT01000004.1, forward strand.
TATTCAGGATTAGTGCTTCATGAAAAAAACAATCGTATTAGCCATTTTTACTTTACAGGGAAATGGCGCTGAACGTTTTGCTTTAACCTTGGCAAAGGGCCTAATTGATGCAGGTCATGAAGCACATATTGTTTATTTTAAAAATATTATTGATTTACCGATTCCTGAGGGCGTAAAACTTCACTTTTTTGATTATCAAAAGTATCGTGCAATTCCTAAATTTATGCGTGCCAGTTTTGCAGCAAAAGCATTTGATCGGTTTGTTATTAAAAATATTGGGATCCCTGACCTTGTCCTATCAAACTTATTTCCTGTTGATTTTATATTATCAAAAAGTCAGTTACCGAATGTTCATTTAGTCATTCATAACACGACGAGTTTGGAATATGGTGAAAGATTAGAGGGAATGAAAAAACAGTTGGATAAAGTTTATTTAGCCAAGCCTTGTGTAGCAGTAAGTAAGGGTGTCGAAAAAGACTTTATTAAAGTATTTGGCTCAAAAAGTCGGATTACTACAATTTATAATCCGATTGATGTGGAACAAGTGGTTTCAACAGCAAATGAATATATTCCTGATATTGAAAAACCATATATTGTAAATGTTGGGAAGTTTAAGCAACAGAAACGACATGATATTTTAATTAAAGCTTATGCAAAAGCCAATGTTCAAGAAAAGCTGGTTTTGGTCGGGACTGGTGAACTATTAGAAACTTCTAAAAAATTGGTTAAAGATTTAGGGATAGAAGGCAAGGTTATTTTTACAGGCTTCAAAAAAAATCCCTATCCATATATTAAGCATGCAAAATTTATGGTTTTGTCGTCTGATTTTGAAGGGTTGGGTTTAGTAATTTTAGAAGCTTTAGCTTTGGGTATTCCCGTTATAAGTACTGATTGCCCTTCGGGTCCCAATGAAATTTTACAAGCTAATAATCTCGTTGCTGTAGGCAATATTTTTGAACTTTCGCTTAAAATCAATCAAGCATTAAAAGAGGTAGATAATTATTCAACAAATTTGAATCCATCTTTTACCCAAACTTATGCTGTTGCGGAATATATACGGTTAATCGATTAACTTAATAAATTTATCAGCCATCTCTTTAATATCGTAACGTTTTGATAAGTTTGGGGGAATTTGATATGGATTTTCTAATATATCTTCGATAGAATTTTTTAATTCTGCACGATTATTTGGTTGTACTAGACCGCGTTGCATATCAGGGGTAAAAAATTGATGTGATACTCCTTCGCTGCAATTATATGCAACGACATGAGTGCCATTTAATAGAGCTTCTCCAATAACAAGACCGAAGCCTTCTGTCTGAGAAGGGAGAACTAATATTTTACTTTTTTTAATATATTCGATAGGTTCATCCACCCAGCCAGTAAAATGAACACGATCGCTAATATTTAGTTGATTGACTAATTTTAAAAGTTTGTCTTTTCTTGCTCCATCACCAATAATAATCATATTTTTAATAATATGAGAATTTTTTAGAGCAAATAAAGCATGTTCAATTTGTTTGGAAGGTGATAAACGACCAACATAGCAAATATCCCATACTTTTTCTTTCTTTTCAGATTGTATTGTATCTTTTAAATTTAATCCATTATAAATAACATTTATATTAGAATTCTCTAAAATTTGAGAATATTTCAATTTTAAATCTTTATTAAGTACGATAAAATTTTTGTTTGAAAACACTTCCTTAAATTTATTAATAAATTTTCTCTTCTTATATATATTTCTTAATATTTTAATCGGATTTGAAGTTTTATTAAATTCAGGAAGAATATCTGCTTGTGACCATATCCATATATTTGGATGATTAATAAATGATATGCTTAAATATGCATACCAAATAGTTAATATAACAGCTTCAGGTTTTATTTCATCAATGAGAGACTGGAGTTGTTCTTTCTTACTAGATTCTAATTTTTTGTCTATTAATAACTTCCCACCAACAAATTTAATAGGAAAATCAATAGATTGAATATTGAAACTCTTAGTCTTTTCTTTATAATTATTTATATCAATTAAGGTTATGATGTTTATTTCATAGCCTCTCTCTTGCAGTTTTTTTGCAAGATTAAGAGTCATAATTTCTGCACCACCACCTTTAAGATGATCAATAATAAAAAGAATTTTTTTCTGATCTTTCATTTTAAACCTAATTTTTAAGTTTTAATTTAAGTAGCTAATTTTTACTATGAGTAATATAAACTTTTGTCATTTTCCAACTTCCTAAACCGTTTATATCCCCACAAATACTGCTCTGGAGCGACATTAATCATGCGCTCCATTTCTTTATTTAAGGTATCCACAGAACACTGGAGGTCTTTCGACGAAATATCGTCAGAAAGTTGGGTCACAACAATATCATAGCCGGATAAATCATCACGTCTTAAACAACTGAGTCCAACCACAGAACATTGGGTTTTAGCTGCCAGTTTGGAAAGTAAGGTAGAAGATAGTGCATTCTGATTGTAGAAAAGTGAGTAGATACCACCACTTTCTTTAGGGACATGATCCGGTAAAATTGCAGAAAAACCACCCTGTTTTAAATGCTTAAACAAAGCACGTACACCAGAATCATCTGTAGGGACCAGTGTGGCATTCAGGCGTTGCCGAGCTTCAAGCATAAAACGGTCAACATCCTGATTCTTGCTGGGCTTGTACATAATTACAGGGGAGGTGTGCTGATTTACCCAGACATTTAAAAGCTCCCACGTACCAAAATGAGGCACCACAGCCAAGCAGCCCTGAGGATTTTGCAGAGCCTGGAGAAAAATATCTTCGCCATGCACATCTCGAATTAAAGACAGCGCATATTCAGGAGATGATCCCCAAATCTTGACTGATTCCGCATACGTCATGCACTGACTTTTGAGACTGCATTTAGTCAAATCAGCCCGTTCAGATTCAGAAAGTTCAGGATAAGCAGAGGCCAGATTAATCTCGGTCACTTGGCGTGCAGAAGAATGGCTGAGATACAAAAGTGATCCAGCCAGTTGCGCAAGATTTTGAATGAATCTTAGTGGAAGCTTGGAGAAATTTTTAAGTAGGGTGTACATGCTATCCAGATGGTCAGATTATAGGTCTTTGTCCGGATTGCCCTTCAGCACCATATAAATCAAACCTACAAAAATCAGCAGGGCACCTAAAATACTGCTCAGGCAAAAATACACAATACGGTCATTGGTATCGAGGTTGAACAGGTTGTTGGCAAGGATATAGCGCATGAACAGCCATTGAACCACTGAAAATACAATAAGCATAATGCTGCGATTACGAACTGCAGGACGCATAGCCATTGCTAATTACCTTAGATTAAAAACTGTGGCTATTATGCCACTGTTCCAGATGCGACTCAATCACACAAAAAAGCCCCACACGAGACAGGGCTTTTTCACTTAAAACGTCAAGAATTATTCTTGAGATTCAGCTTTCGGTTTTTCACGTAAGCGAATCCCAAGGTCACGCAGCTGGTTTGATTCAACTGGTGCTGGCGCTTGAGTCAATGGACATTCAGCAGTCTTGGTTTTCGGGAACGCGATCACGTCACGAATTGAAGAACCGCCAGTCATGAGCATCACCAGACGGTCAAGACCAAATGCCAAACCACCATGCGGAGGCGCGCCATAACGTAATGCATTCAACAAGAAGCTGAATTTTTCTTCCGCTTCTTCTTCACCAATACCAAGCGCTTCAAAGATCGCTTTTTGCATTTCAAGGTTGTGAATACGCAGTGAACCACCACCGATTTCAGTACCGTTCAATACCATATCGTAAGCCACAGACAATGCCGCACCTGGGTTGCTCTTCACTTCTTCTACGCTAGATTTAGGCAGCGTGAATGGGTGGTGAACAGACGTCCATTTGCCATCATCAGTTTCTTCGAACATTGGGAAATCAACGACCCAAAGTGGCGCCCACTCACAAGTTGATAATTTAAGGTCATGACCGATCTTCACACGAAGCGCGCCCATGGCATCGTTTACAACTTTGGCTTTGTCTGCACCGAAGAATACGATGTCGCCATTTTCAGCGCCCACACGTTTCAACAGGTCCAGCACGATTGGCTCGATGAATTTCACGATTGGAGACTGAAGACCTTCGATGCCTTTTTCAAGTTCGTTGACTTTGATATAAGCCAAACCTTTTGCACCGTAGATACCGACAAATTTGGTGTATTCATCAATCTGGCTACGTGGCAATGAACCTGCACCCGGTACGCGAAGCGCAACGATACGACCTTTAGGATCTTTAGCAGGACCTGCGAATACTTTGAACTCAACGTCTTGCATCATGTCTGCAACGTCAACCAGTTTCAAAGGAATACGCATATCCGGTTTATCAGATGCATAGTCACGCATTGCATCGGCATAAGTCATACGTGGGAATTTTTCGAATTCAACGTTTAGAAGTTCTTTGAACATTTTAACCGTCAAAGTTTCCATTAAATCCATAATGTCATCGTCACTCATGAACGATGTTTCAACGTCGATCTGGGTAAATTCTGGCTGACGATCCGCACGCAAGTCTTCGTCACGGAAACATTTTGCGATTTGGTAGTAACGATCGATACCGCCGACCATCAACAACTGTTTGAACAGCTGTGGAGATTGTGGCAGTGCGTAGAAGCTACCGTTTGATACACGGCTTGGTACCAAATAGTCACGCGCGCCTTCTGGGGTTGCACGGGTCAAGATCGGCGTTTCAACATCCAGGAAACCATTGTCTTCGAAGTAGTTACGAATCAAGTTGGTCAATTTAGAACGGAAACGTAGGCGATCTAACATCTCTGGACGACGGATGTCCAAGAAACGGTATTTCAAACGAATTTCTTCAGAAATATTGGTGTTTTCGTCATTCAAAGGGAATGGCGGAGTGTCTGACTGAGCAAGAACTTCAATTTCTTTACCCAAGACTTCGATCTGACCGCTCACCATATTGGCATTTTCTGTGCCTTCATAACGGCGACGTACACGGCCTGTAATTTTTAATACGAATTCTGAACGTACTTTGTCCGCAGTTGCGAATGCTTCAGGGGTATCCGGGTCAATAACCACTTGAACAAGACCGTCACGGTCACGCATATCAAGGAAAATCACACCACCATGGTCACGGCGACGGTGAACCCAACCGCATAATGTTACAGTCTGGTCAATTTGAGTTTCGGTTAAAGAACCGCAGTAATGAGTTCGCATCATAGCGTTAGAAATCCAACTATATGGGTTAAGGTCAGCGAATACGTAAACAGCGTACCGCTTTGAGTAGAGGTAGGATTATGCCTCTTTGGGCATGTTGTCACAAGAACTTGGGTCAAAAACAATATCATTTTAAAGTGAATAGGCGCAAAGCCAGTGCTTTGTCTAACCCATCTTGCGATCTCTGTCTAAAAATAAAAACAATAAACAGCCCAGACTGAAGGTGATCAGAAAGCCTTGGCTAAATTCATTGATCGAGCGGCCAGTAAAATAGTAGAGATCTGATTGCCAGACTTCCGTAGAAATATAGCGCGCATAATCCCAGACAGAAAATAGGCCGGTAAATATAGAAAACAGCAATAAGCCCCAGGAAAATGCTTTGATTTTCACACTAACTGCAAGATATTGCTGGTGAGTTTTATAGTAATGCAGGCTCATCCACAAGATAAGAGGCAAGACAATCACTGAGGTACCAATCTGTAAAATCCGGTGCAGCGGATAACTTTTTCCAAAGAGCTGGAAGTGTTGGGCTAAGACGTCATGAAAGGCAAAAGTTCGAAAATCGACGTGAGTCAGTCCATCCCAGATTAAATGGGTGGCTGTACCGACGATCAGTGCCAGACACATTACCAGGATGAATTTTAGTGCTGAAAGGATATTGTGAATCTTTAAATCATGCTGAATACCGATGAAACGGTAAATCACGGGCCGGTAAATTAGGTACCAGACGGCACAAAAAGCCAGACCGATCCAGAGATCTGGATGAATCAGCGAAGACCATAAATGGGTAATATTAGAATTAGTATGAGTAAACAGACGATAAAGATCTGGAACCATGCTGCCAATGGCCAGTGCAGCAACAGGGAGTCTATTCCCAGTCAAATATGAAATAGGTGGAGCAAGCACAGCATGCGATAAGGTAAAGGGCATAAAAATAGTGTTTTTAATGTAATAAAAAATATTAGAAAGACATTCTAATAAAATATTCAGCTCATTATCGTAAAGGATTGCAAAAATAATGAAATGTTATATTATAACATTCACCCAGATTACTGAATTTGAGCTTCGGTCATGTCCTTCCCTAAGAATCTAATAACATTGTCAATTTTTGCTGTAGTTGCGCCTACAGTATTTGCAGAGCAATCCTCATCTTCTATCCCGGTACAGACCCTGGACACGATTCAGGTGCAAGCTCATCCATTGGTGCAGACTGCGGCAGATTTTGCGGTTGCAGATCATGTCGTGGATCAGAAAGCACTGTCTGAACGCGCCACCACCATTGGAGATGCATTGGCAGATGAACTGGGCGTATATTCTAACCAGTTTGGTACGGGGGCCAGCCGTCCGGTGATTCGTGGGCAAGATGGGCCACGTGTCAAAGTCTTGCAGCATGCTTCAGAGACAGCCGATGTTTCCACGTTATCTCCAGATCACACCGTCACCGTCGATCCGATTTTGGCAAAACAGGTCGAAGTGATTCGTGGGCCATCGACGTTGCTCTATGCAGCAGGAACAGTGGGTGGTCTGGTCAATGTCACCGATCAGAAAATTCCAACGCAAATGCCTGAAGATGGTCTGGAAGGTACAGTCGGTCTGCGCTATAACACGGGCAGTGATGAGAAACTGGCCAGTGCAGGAATTACGGCTGGAATTGGTGAAAATTTTGCTTTGCGTGTAGAAGGCTCAAAACGTAAGGCCAATGATTATATTGCACCAGATTATGTCGTTGAAGAGTCTCATGGAGATCACTCACATTTTCATAAACAGCGCCGTGTAGACAATACCTTTGCCGAAGGGCAAACGGTGAATATTGGTGGATCATGGATTCATGACCGTGGTTTTGTCGGCTTATCTTATAGTAACCGCCAAGACCAATATGGTCTGCCAGGACACAGCCATGAATATCATGGCTGTGAAATTCATGGCGATCATTTTCACTGTCCAAAACCGGGTGAAGATGAGCACGATCATGAAGAAACCGCGGGTCCTTGGGTAGATTTAAAGTCTGAGCGTTATGATGTCCGTACCGAACTTGAACAGCCTTTTGCCGGTTTTGAAAAGTTACGTGCGCATGCCAGCTTTACCGATTATGAACATGATGAACTGGAAGAAAATGCAGTCATCAGTAACTTTAAAAGCAAGGGCTATGATGCACGTTTAGAACTGGTGCATGTTCCTGTCGCAGGTTGGGAGGGGGTGATTGGAACCCAGCTTTCACAGCAAAAAATTAATTTATCCGCTCCAGAAGCACATGGTCATGCAGAGCACGATCATGAAGGACATGAGCATGATCATGGTGAGCATGCGAGTCATAATCATGATGTGCTGATGGCAGACACCAAAACCCAGAAATACAGCTTATTTGCTTTGGAACATAAACAGATCGGTGATGTACATGTGGAACTTGGAGCACGTGTCGATCATCAAAAAGTAACAGTAGACTCGGAACAGAAAGATTATTCCGGTACGGGTCTTTCCGCATCTGCGGCTGCGAATTGGGAGTTTGCACCGAGTTACAAACTGTCTGTAGTCGGATCACATCAACAGCGTTTGCCTCTAGCGCAAGAGCTGTATGCTGATGGTTTGCATTTTGCGACCAATACCTATGAACTCGGTAATCCTGATCTCGATAAAGAAACTTCAAATAATCTTGAGTTAGGTCTGCATTATGAAGGCGATAAACTCGACTATCACTTGCATGTCTATCACAACTGGTTTGATGATTATATCTATGGCGAAACGGTAGCGCAGAAAGGTAATTTACGGGGCGTGCAATATACCCAAGACAAAGCCAGATTCTATGGTACAGAAGCACAAGCCGGTTATCAGATCAATGATATGTATAAGCTCAGCGTCTTTGGGGACTATGTGCGTGGCAAGATTGAAGCTGAGAATGCACCACGTGTACCTGCAGGTCGTTTAGGAACAAAAGTTGAAGCAGACTTTGCCGATGGTTGGTCAGGTCTGGCTGAATATTATCATGTCTTTAATCAGGACAAGATCGCCAGCTATGAAGATGAAACCCAGGGCTACAATATGGTGAATGTTGGCTTAAGCTATGCCAATAGCCTTGCAGATAACAATGCTTATCGGGTTTATTTCAAGGCCAATAACCTGCTTGATGATCAGGTGTATTCACATACTTCCTTCCTGTCGAATATTCCGCAGGTGGGTCGCAACTTTACTGTTGGCGTGCAGTATGATTTCTAACAGGTCTACTGAAATAATCGACCAAATCATCTAGATCTCACCGAAATCTACTTGAAAAATCATAAGATAAAACCTAGCCTGAGTATATTGGGTTAGGTTTTTTCTTATGCGTATCTTTCAACGAATTCACAATAAATTAAACTGGTCGAATCGCCGTTATGTGGCTTTGATCATTAGTATGCTGGCCGTGGGTTATCTGGCTTCGGCGATCTACCACACGTATAAGCCTTTGCCGGAAGGTCTGAATTACACAGGCAAACTGCGTCATGCCGAAGTCAAATTTCTGGCCGATCAGACTTATCTGGATGCCGAAGGAAAACAGCATCTAGATCATCGCATTTTTAATGAAATGCTGCATATGATTGAAGAAGCCAAATCGCTGATCGTGCTGGATATGTTTTTATTTAATCAGCAAACGGGGGCATCTACGCAGGAACATCAGGCATTAAGCCAACAACTGACGGATGCTTTAATCAGTAAACGTCTGCTGCAACCTGAAGTCGAAATCAAATTTATTACCGATCCGATCAATTCGGTCTATGGCGGAATTCGATCCGAGCAGTATCGAGCCCTACGTCAGCACGGTGTTGATGTGATTGAAACCAATCTGACGCCATTGCGGGCTTCCAATCCAGGCTGGTCGGGCTTCTGGTATATCTGTTGCCAGGGCATTGGCAATAATCCGGAAAAGGGCTGGTTGCCGAATCCATTTGGAACAGAAAAAATTACCCTGCGCAGTTATTTTGAGCTGTTTAACTTTAAAGCCAATCATCGTAAAACCATGGTGGTAGATACCGATCAGGGCTGGAAAGCACTGGTCACATCCATGAATCCGCATGATGGCAGTTCACGGCATTCCAATATTGGCTTATTGGTCTGGGGGAGCACAGCTGTGGATATTCTGAAAACAGAACTATCTGTAGGCAGGATGTCACAAGCGAATATGCCAGCCATTGTCGCCGGGGATTTTCAGGCAGACAGCAGCCAGCCACAAGTTCAGGTGCTAACTGAAAAAGCTATTTATGATGCGATTTTGAATCTCATTCAGACCGCCAAAGCCAATGAGCAGATTGATCTGGCGATGTTTTATCTGTCTGAGCGCAAAATTATTAAAAGCCTGATCGCGGCACATGAGCGTGGTGTCAAAGTCCGGGTTTTACTCGATCCAAATAAAGATGCTTTTGGCCGTGAGAAAAACGGAATTCCAAACCGGCAAGTGGCTTGGGAACTGCATAAAGCAGGTATTGATGTGCGCTGGTGCCGTACTCAGGGTGAGCAATGTCATAGCAAAATACTGATGAAGCGCAATGCCCAGCAAGCTGAAATGATTTTAGGCTCGGCTAATTTTACCGTACGGAATCTGAAAAACTATAATCTGGAAACCAATATGCGCGTGCTGGGGCAGCCTCAGGCCGAAGTGTTCAAGGATGCCCAGCAATATTTTGACGGTGCATGGTCAAATCTGAATGGTCGTTCCATGAGCGTGGACTATACGCAATATGCAGAAGATTCGTTCTTTAAATACTGGCTATACCGTTTTATGGAATGGAGTGGCTGGTCGACGTTTTAATTTTAAATCCCTCCTGACCTCCCTTTTTAAAAAGGGAGGAAAGTCCCTCTTTGAAAAAGAGGGAGTTAGGGAGATTTTTTATTATCAGCTTTTTGATTCTGGATTCGGCGGAACCAGCTGATCCAGCTCTTTATCCGTTAATTGATCCAGCTCAGAAATATCGGTTTTAATTTTCCATTGCGCTTCATCATCAACCGGATTTGGTAAACGCGCTTCTAACCAGTCACAAACTACATCGGGTGGGAAATCTGCGTGATTACACTGGATCACCCAAGACAAGAAATCTCTGGCGATACCATTCATATACGGTGGTGGAGATACTGGCAGGAACTGAGTCGGAAGACGTTCATTTTTAGAAATATAATTCAGGACATGTCCCAGCTCTTGCACAGTTTGCCAAGCCAGCGGATGATCGACATTGATCTGAAACTTAAACCACCATGCCTGTTTGCCATCTGAACCATAGCTATCAATCCGTTCTTTCTGAACACTCGGCACTTTAGAAAAATATTCATGTAAACGATCGAAATTTAAATCAGACACAGTATTCAACTCGAAACATTAAAAAAAGTAATTTTAGCATAAAGCAGTAGCTTGCCGACGTGCCTGTCAGATTGAAAATAGGCGAGCGCATTACAAAAAATTGCAGCTCCAGCGAGCTTATCCATATTTTCTGCATCTATTTTGTTTAAAATATAAGCAGATTATTCGGAGGAAGCTCAAATGAGAATCGTACTATCGAGTGCAATATTGGCTGCATTGCTATTAGGAGCTTCTGCACAAAGTATGGCTGGCAATGCTTGGGTGGGTTATGGTGGTGTAGATCGATCCACACCGAATTATCGCAGCGCTCCACGATCTTATGATCCACCACGGCAGCATTATCCGCAACGTCCGCTGCCACCAAGACCACATTACCCGCAACGACCACCATATTGGGGCTATCCACCTGCACAGAGTCAAAGTGGATTAAACATTCAGTATCAGGCACCGACCACTATTTATCAAAATTCGAATAGTTATAGCTGGGTCAATGGTGATCCGAATGTTGCCCGGATTGAAAGTTCGAGATATACGGTAATTACCGATTGGCAGCGTTTAGGGTTACCAGCACCACCGCGTGGCAGCTACTGGATTTATGAAAACGGACGCTATGTGCTGGTGCCGAATCGTTAAACTGCTCTAAACTCTGAACGGATAATTCAGTTATAAACGTCAATAACTCAAAAAGACCAAAATAGTTCCCTCTCCTGTGAGGAGATGAGATACCGTCTTGGTAGT